>JAOZMN010000026.1:12673-15852 GCA_029934265.1 Bacteroidales bacterium | reverse complement strand
AGTAAAATTTTTATCCGAAACCATAAATATCACAATCAAAAATAAATTTATTAAAATAAAGTATCTTGGTAGTGCTGTTTTGATAATTATGATAATTATTTTTTCGGTTCGCAGTTTTTTATACGTAAAGAACGATTGGAAAAATTCAGAAACCATATGGACAAATTCTTTAAAAATAAATCCCGCTTCAATATTTTCGATGAAGCAAAGAGCGTATTATTATATTCAAAATAAGCAATATAAAAATGCTTACCCGGATATTAAAAACATTTTACAATTATCCGAAAACGATGAGTACGCATTAAGTCTTTTGGGGAAATATTACTATGAAACCAATAATTTTTCAGGTGTATTTCATATATCCGAAAAGATAAAAAACAATAATTATAAAAATTATATTCGCTTATTGAAAGCCGAAATTTATGTCAAACAAGCCGACAACAAAAATACAATTCGAGAATATGACACTATAATAAATGCTTCCGATAAATATTATACCGATTATGACAAGAAAATATTAATTTATGATACAAGAATAAAACGAGGAAAACTCCACACAGAAGAAGATAACTACCAGGAAGCGATAGAAGATTTTTCAGCTATCCTTGCTCTGTATCCGGACTCTTCAATAAGTTATTTGTACAGAGCTAAGGTTTATCGGGAAGCCGAAAAATTTGATAAGGCACTCTCCGATTTATCAAAAATCAGAGATAAATATTCCAAAAACCGGGAATATCGTATTTTGCTTAATAACTGTCGGAAATAATCAATCATAAACGTGAGTACTGTCATGCTTACTTACATCAATAGTGTCAATTATTAATGTGTCTTTCGAAAATTCATTTATTTCCGAAAGCTTAAAATATTCCTTAATCGTATCTTTTATTTCTTTCCTTTTCATCATACCGTCTATTATAAGAGGTTTGTTTTTTCCGTCAAAAAATATTTGACCCATGATTTTATCTTCTTCAACTCTATTAAATTTGTAAACTTTTCCGGAATCTAATTTAAAGTTAAATATCTGACAATCAGACATCTTAAAATCAATATCCTTATTTTTAAGAATCTGTTTTACCGATTTTCCGGTATTAGCGAATTTTCGGAAAAGCTCATCAAATTCATACTTGGAATATTGTCCGGTACTTTTAATAAAAGCTTTATATTCCTTTCTGTTTAAGCGAAAAAATATTATACTTCTCGTATTAATATCAATCTGCTTTTCAATAATTTCACTTCCTTTTATTTTATCTGCTTTCCGGGTTTGCTTATTCGATATTTTATTTTCTGAAATATTATTATTCAATTTTTCCGGTTCGAGCTTACTGTTGCAAGAAAAAAAGAAAAAAAATATCGGTATCACAATTACACTTACTACCTGTTTGCCGGTGTTTTTAAGAAACATAAGTTAGTTATTCGTTTTAAGATATTATTATCTCACAAAACTACAAATATAATATCTTATTTTTCAAAACGTTATTTAAAAAACATAAAAAGAATAGCGAATAATTCAATTTACTGAATATCAATACTATAATCATATTTATTAACGTTATTAACAAGCAAAATTTTAACAATAGACAAAATTTTATTAAATTTGTCGAGAAACTTTGATGAAAACCAAGTTCAAAAATTTAAACAGATGAAAAAACAAATAAAATTACTCGTGTTGTTTTTTACAATATTTGCCGGCAATTTTTCATATTCTCAAAACTCGATTTTGGTTCTGAAGATGTGGGACAATTCATATTTCAATGTTCACTTTAATAACAGAGAATATTCAACTGCAAATATTTTGAAAACAACCGGACTTTTTGAAGGAAGATATAAACTTACAGTTTACCGGCGGTTGCACAACGGCAAAGAAACTATTATTTTTAACGATTTTGTCGATATTCCTTATAATTCGATAGTTCGAACACGCATAAATAAATACAACCAATTAATTATAAAAAATATAGAACCGGTTAATAACAATAACCGCAACGGGCACCGGCGATACTCAGACAACTACAATGGCGGCTATTACAGAAGAGACCGACCTTACAACGACAATTACAACAACGGCGGTTATCGTGATAATTATCATAATCATCACAACTATAATAACAACAGGCGTGATAATCGTTACGATAATTCAAATAATTTTGATTTTTCGGGCTTTAAACAAAGTCTGACAAATGAAAATTTTGACAGTAACAAACTCGAAATTGCCAAACAAACTATTTCAAAAGTTCAATTTTCAAGTGATGAAATTTATCAAATATTGATGCTTTTCAGTTTTGAATCTTCCAGACTCGATTTTGCAAAATATGCTTACAGATATTGCTATGACCAAGTAAATTATTATAAAATTAACAATGCTTTTACTTTCTCGAGCAGCATAAGAGAATTACGACTGTCAATCGACAACCGATAACCGGAAAACAACTTTTTTATACCAAACCGGCAAATGAAAAACATTAAAAAAATATTTATATTACTAACCGGATTTTTATTTGTGCAAACAGCGTGTACAAACGATTTACGAACAAACAATAAACTCCGTGAATATTCAATAAAAGGAAATATCAAAAGTGCAAAAGACCAAAAAATAATATTACTGAAAATAAAAACCGATACGCTCGTAAAAATAGATTCAACTCACATCAAAAACGGTAAATTTCTTATTACCGGAAAACATCTGAAGACCCCCGAAATATTTTATATTGAATTTACGGAAAATAATTGTTTTATAGATTTTTTTGCGGAAAATTCCGATATTTCAATAACTTCCGACCTTAACATTCAAGGAAGTACAAAAATTACAGGTTCAAAAACCCATGAAGAATATACAAATTTCATCAGAAACAACTCTGTTTTCATAAACAAACTTAACGATATTTACAGACAGAAAGAAACTGCAAAAGACAACAACGACACATCTTTAATCAACGAATTAGATTCAATTTCACTTTCCGTTTTCGATGAACAAACCATATTTATGAAACAGTTTGCTCTTCAAAATCCTCAAAGTCATGTTGCATTATTTGCAGGTGCCGAACTTCTACCGAATATGTTATCAAAAAAAGAATTATTTAAACTTTATTTGAATTTTTCCGATTCAATAAGCGATTCTCCTTATTTTATAAAACTTCAAAAAATTATTGACACTCAAAAAAGCATCGAAGTCGGACATAAAG
>JAOZMN010000026.1:10011-12663 GCA_029934265.1 Bacteroidales bacterium | reverse complement strand
ACATAAAGCTCCAAATTTTTGTATTCCGGACAGCTTAGGAAACAAAATTTGTTTAGAAAACTTTAAAGGAAAATATGTTTTGATTAATTTTTGGACTTCATTTTCCGATAAAAGTAGAGCGGAAAACAAAAAAATTATAAAAAATTACAAAAAAGAAAATCTTGAATTAATTTTTATATCACTTGATGCCGACAATGTTTTATGGAAAAATTCTGTTAAAACAGACAAACTCACAGGCATACAATTAAGACCCCCAAAAGGTATAAATTCCGAAGTTGCAAAAAAATACGGAATAAGAAAAGTCCCTACTTCTTTTTTAATCGACCCGCAAGGAATCATAAGTGAACCGTTAAGCGTAAATCGTTAAAATTAATTTTCTCTTACTCGGATAATTCATAAATTCGCAAAAAATTTAAAGTTCCGGTACCTCTTTTAACATTTGATAACACTAATATCACAATAGTTTTATTTTTTATGTGTTTATAAACCAAGTTTACAAATACATTCCCAACACTTTGAACTCTTTACCGAAAAATGAAATTTCTTTTTACAATAATAATATCTTGTTTCACTCTTGTTGCTTTTTCGCAAAGTAAAACAATTTCAGGCTACGTTACAAACAAAAATAATCAAGCTCTGGATTATGTCGATATTATTTCCGACAATCAATTACTGCACACAAACACCGATACAAAAGGCTTTTACAAAATAGAACTTCCCGAAAATATAGATACTCTGATTTTCAGTCGCTCCGGCGAACTTGTCAAAATCTATGTAGGAAACCTTAGCGGAAATATCACAAAAGACGTAATAATGCAATCTGATGTGCAGATAGAGGAAGTTAATATTTCCGAAAAAAGTATCAATTCGGAAAATACTATTCGCATCGACCAAAAAATATCGGAAATAATGCCGAATATATCCGGCGGAATAGAAGAACTTCTAAAAATGCTTGCTCCTGTAAGCTCTCGAAACGAACTAAGTTCACAATATTCCGTTCGGGGAGGAAGTTTCGATGAAAATCTGGTTTATGTAAACGGTATCGAAATTTACAGACCTCAATTAATACGCTCCGGACAGCAAGAAGGACTAAGTTTTATCAATCCTCAAATGGTTTCTTCCATAAAATTTTCAGCCGGCGGATTTGAAGCAAAATACGGTGATAAAATGTCATCTGTTCTTGATGTAAAATACAAAATTCCGAGAGAATTTTCTGCCGGTGCATCTGTTAGTTTGCTTGGTTCTTCGATATTTGTAGAGGGCGTAAGCAAAAATAAAAAGATTAGTCACATTTCCGGTTTACGATACAAAACAAATAAATATATGCTCAACAGTTTGGAAACTTCCGGCGAATATCAACCGACTTTTTTCGATTTCCAAAGCCTTATAACTTACCGACTTTCACCGCAAACAGACATCAAACTTCTTGGAAATATATCACAAAACAAATTTAATTTTCAACCGCAAGACCGCACAACTTCTTTCGGTACAATTTCCGAAAGTCTCGGTATTTTTATTGATTTTGAAGGACAAGAAACCGATAAATACAACACTTTTACGGAAGCACTTTCGTTGGATTATCACCCAAATTCAAAAAATTCTCTAACTTTTACCGTTTCCGGATATACAACGCAAGAACAAGAAAATTTTGACATCTACGGCAGATATTCTTTAAACGCTCTCAGTAAGGATTTCAGTTCAGAAAACGTCGGCGACAGCATTTTAAATCTCGGAATAGGAAAATTCATGAACCATGCTCGCAACAAACTGACAATAAATGCTTTAAATTTTTCACACAATGGTTTTTCCGAAATAAGAAACAATATTTTACAATGGGGAATGCGTTACAGTATCGAACAAATTATTGATGAAATAGACGAATGGGAGCTTATCGATTCTGCCGGTTTTTCGCTCCCCTATACCGGCGAACAGGTGCTTGTAAATGAAAATATAAAAGGCAATAATAATCTCACAGTCAATCGTTTAACTTTATTTGTACAAAACTCTCGTAAATTTGAAAAAAACGAAAATAAATTTGAAATAACAACAGGAATACGAGGAAACTACAACACATACAACCGACAAACCATTATCAGTCCACGAATTGCGGCAGCATATATGCCCAAAACAGAACGAGGGCACGTTTTTAAATTTGCAAGCGGATTGTATTATCAACCTCCTTTCTATAAGGAAATTAAGCGTTTCGACGGAAGTCTTGTCCGAAACAGTAAAGCACAACGCTCAATTCACGCAGTTATTTCAAACGAATTTAAGTTTTCAGCTTACAAAAGATATTTTACACTTCTTACCGAAATTTACTACAAAAAATTAGACGATATAATCCCTTATGAAGTTGATAATGTACGAATTAGGTATTATGCCAACCAACGTGCAGAGGGCTATGCTGCCGGAATAGACGCAAGAATTGCAGGCGATTTTGTTCCGGGTGTCGATTCTTGGTTTCGAGTTTCATTTATGAAAACTGAAGAAAATATTTACAATACCGGAAACGGACAGGACGACGGTTACGGCTACATTCCACGCCCTACGGATACCCGTTTCAGCGGAACAATTTTTTTTCAGGATTATTTACCGGGAAATAAAAATTTTAAAGCTCACTTAAATTTAATTTACAGCACTGGAACTCCATTC
>JAOZMN010000026.1:0-10001 GCA_029934265.1 Bacteroidales bacterium | reverse complement strand
AAAACGGTCGTCAAGATGATATTCTCAGAATGCCCGATTACAAACGTGTAGATATTGGTTTTTCATATATCATTGTCAGTGAACAAAAACAAGGTAAAAATAAATTAACCCGAAAATTTAAAAATATTTGGCTTACAGCGGAAGTTTTCAATCTGCTCGGCGTTAATAATACAATTTCATATTTGTGGATACGAGTTGTCCCGAACACCGCAAACATAAGTTCAGCAGTTTACGGACAATATGCCGTGCCAAATCACCTGACTTCAAGACGGTTAAACATTAAATTAACTGTCGCAATTTAACAATAGCTCGTTAAATTTTTAGTAAACTGTTGATAATTAACTAATTAGCAACAAAAACATGTACGGTTGTAATTGCCTTATAATCAAAGCATTTCGGCGTACGCTATTAAAACAACACGAAGTGTTGAATTTAAAAAATTCACAAATTACAAAGAAAAATGCTATCCGCCGGCAAACGAAAAAATTTAAAATTTCATACAGATAAAAATACAAAAAAGAATATTCTTTTTTCATTAAAAAATGAAAAGCATATTGCATTTTACGACAATAATAATTTTCAAAATAAATTATTACCAACAAAATATGAACTGATTGCAGGTTTTGGAAAAATAGACGAATTAAATGCAAATCAAAATAATTTCTTTACGGATTTAGACGGTTTTATATCAAATGCAAATGATACCGTTTTCGGTTTTTTAAGCTATGACCTTAAAAATAATATCGAAAATTTAAGTTCCGAAAATCCGGATAAAATTAAATTCCCGCTTGCTTACTTTTTTCGTCCTGAAATTATTGTTACAATTAAAAATAATCAATGTGAAATTTTATATTATCCGGAAATAAGTTCCGAAAAAAAAATAAATTTACTCGAAGCCGATTTCAGACAAAAATCTCCAAAGCCTCATCGCCACTCCCCTACTCTACCCTTAAATATCAAACAAAAAATTTCGGAAAAAGAATATTTAAACTCTGTTGAATCAATAAAAAAACACATAAAAAGAGGAGATATTTACGAAGCAAATTATTGTTTTGAATTTTATGCGAAAAATACAGAAATATCACCTTTTGAAATTTTTGATAAACTCAATAAAAAATCGCCTGCTCCTTTTTCTGCATTTTTCAGATATAAAGATAAGTATTTAATGTCATCAAGTCCGGAACGTTTTTTAACTCGAAACGAAAAAACAATTTACTCGCAACCCATAAAAGGAACCGGAAAACGAAGCAAAAATCCTCAAAAAGATGAGTTTTATGAAAAAGCTCTCGAAAATGACTCCAAAGAACGAGCCGAAAATATTATGATTGTCGATTTAACAAGAAATGACCTTTCACGAATTGCAAAAAAGAACAGTGTAAAAGTACCGGAACTTTGCAAAGTTTACAAATTTCGACAGGTACATCAAATGATTTCGACCGTAAAAGCAGAAATATCCGATAAAATAAATTTTTCCGATATTATAAAAGCTGCATTCCCGCCGGGTTCGATGACAGGAGCACCGAAAATACGAGCCATGAAAATAATAGAAAAATACGAAAAAAGCAAACGAGGACTTTATGCCGGAAGCGTTGGATACATAGAAGCAAACAAAAATTTTGATTTTAATGTAATTATTCGCAGTATTTTATACAACCAAACCAATAAATATGTATCTTTTCAGGCAGGAAGTGCAATTACCGCAAATTCCGACCCCGAAAAAGAATATAAAGAGTGTCTGCTTAAAGCAAAAGCGATGAAAGAAACATTAGAAATGTAAAAAACTAAAATTAAACAAAATATTCCTAATTTATTTATTATAACTATTTTAAACTTTTATTTTTAAAAATTATACAAAACAATCTTTAATTAAAAATAAATTTATTTACTCTAATTATTCATTTTCAATATTAAAATATTAATTTTGAACTTTAAATTTTAAAACTAAAGAAAAATGAAATTCAAAAACATTACAAAAATCACGGCATTGGCAATTTTTGTCTTTGCTTCAGGCTTTGCGAAATCGCAAATAAGTGCCGGCGGGACACCTTATTCTTTTATCAATAAAACAAAAGATGTAGTAGCCGCAGTAAAAATGCAAGCTTTTGATGTTCAATCAATGCTTGCCGAAGATAAACAAAATGAAGGGAAAGCCATTCCATTCCGGTTCGGGAAAACATTTGAAGTTAATTATTCTCCGAAAAATTCAGGAACTTTTGAAACCTTCTCCAACGGCGATAAATTATGGCGTTTAAGAATTGTATCATATGATGCGTATTCTATAGGTGTAATTTTCGGGAAGTACAAACTCCCGGAAGGTGCAAAACTATTTATTTATGCTTCCGATAAAAGTAAAATAATCGGTTCTTTTACTTCCGAAAACAATAAAGAATCCGGTGTACTCGCAACAGCACAAGTCCCAACGGAAGAAATTATTGTCGAATACTACGAACCTGCCAAAGCAAATTTTCCGGGAGAACTTCAAATCAATAAAATAATACACGATTATCGTAATATTTTCGGAAATAAATCCGAAAAAGGACTAAGCGGAGGGGAATCTCTGCCGTGCAACGTAAATATAATTTGCCCTGAAGCAGAAGATTGGCAAATTGAAAAACACGCAGTTTGCAAAATTATAATGTCAAACAGCTTATGTTCCGGAGCTATGATAAATAATACAGCTTACGATGGAACACCATATTTCTTAACAGCTCAACATTGCGTTAATACACAAGCAACAGCCGATGAAACTGTATTTTATTTTAATTACGAAGCAACAAAATGTAACGACCGACAGGGGGAAAATAGCCAAACCTTATCAGGTTCGGATTTGATAGCCGTAACAGATATAGATATACTGGATTTTGCCATGTTGAAAATGTCAAAAGCCCCTCCGGAAAATTATCAGCCATACCTTGCAGGCTGGAACAGAAGTACGGCTCCTGCAAAAAATGTTACGGGAATACATCACCCTGCCGGAGATATAAAAAAATTCTCTTACGATGAAGACCGACCCGTTACCGGAACATTCAGCGAATACAGGTCAGGCTCACACTGGTTAGTTGCAGAATTTGAAATTGGTACGACACAAGGTGGTTCGTCCGGCTCTCCAATGTTTGATGAAAATCACCGAATTGTAGGCGACTTATCCGGAGGTCCGCAAGACGAAACTTGCGACGGACTAAGAAATTTATATCAAAAATTTGATTTATCATGGGATTTATATGAAGATATAGACAAACAACTCAAATTCTGGCTTGACCCTTTAGAAACAGGAGAAATGACAACTGATGGTTTTTATCTTTACGAAGCCGACCAAGACGCACAGATTGCTCAAGTAATAGCTCCCACTGCATCTTTATTTTGCGACTCGGAAGGCAAATTAGAACCAAAAATAAAAATTTACAACAGAGGAAATTCCAATTTAACATCACTTACTGTTAATTATACGCTTGATAACGGAACTCCTGTAACTTACGATTGGACAGGCGATTTACTAAAAGAAAAATCTACTGAAATTACACTTCCGGAAAGTATTGTCGATAATGGAACACACGATATAGAAATATACACTTCAAATCCGAACGGAAAAGAAGACGGCAACAACAGAAATGATACAACCACATTCAGTTTTGAAGTTGATAAAGCTGCAGCACAAGTAGAATTGACAATTCTAACGGATAATTCCGGAGACCAAACCACTTGGGAAATCACAGATAAAAACGAAACTATTTTATTCTCCGGAGGTCCATATGCAAAAGGCTCTCCGGTATCAAACAATTATGTTTTTTGCTTAACCGACGGCGAAGAGTTTGTTTTTACAATATATGACTCTGCCGGAGATGGCATGAAATCAAATGGTTTCGGTTTTTGGAAACTCGATTACGGTTGGGGAAGTGAAAGAACAGAACGTGGAGGTTCATTCAATGATAAAGAAGTATTTAACTTTACAGCCGAAAGTGTAAACGAAATTCCTGCCGAACTTAAAAATAATATTTCTGTTTTTCCAAACCCCACAACCGGAATTATAAATATAGAAAGTATAGATATTGAAGCTCAAAAAGTTGAAATATCGGATATTACAGGTAAAATTATTCTAACGGAAGAAATTAAAAACAATAAAAAAGAACTTAATATTTCTAACCTTCAAAACGGTATATATCTTATTAATATTTATACCGAAAAAGGTATCCTATACGATAAAATTATTCTTAATAAGTAATATAGATAAGTTAAAAGTTTATAGTTAAAACTATAAACTTTTAACTCTTAAACTCAATTATAAGCCGGATTATTAGGAAAATTTTCCCAAAATTTATATTTATTGCCGGATTGTTTTATGGTATTTCTCCATAAATCGGTTTTGTGGTCTAATATATTTTGATTATTTATATCCAAAACAAGCCAATAATTTTTTTCTAATTCTTCCTCCAACTGCTTAGGTTGCCAGCCTGAATATCCTACAAAAAATTTAAAATTTTCATCGGTTAATTTTCCTGCGGAAAGTAAAATTTTTATTATCTCACTACTTCCACCCCAGTACAGATTGTCAGCAATCTTAACACTGCCCGGAATACTATCACCAAATTTATGCAGAAAAAAAAGATTTCCGGGAGAAACAGGACCTCCCAAAAAAACATTTTTTTGATATTCCTTAAATTCTTTTGAAAAAAAATCAATCTTATTTGCAACCTGTTTATTTAATATCAACCCGACAGTTCCCTCTTCATTATATTCAATAATAAGCACTACCGAACGTCTGAAAAACACGTCTCCGCCAAAAGGTTCGGAAATTAATAATTTCCCGACTTCGGGTTTCACTTTATTATATTCTAATGTAAAAAAATCTTTTTTAATATCCATATTATTTTCAATTTTGAACAAATTAACAAAAAAAAATTAATATTTCAATATTCATTGTTAATTTAGCAAGCCGGTTACAAATAATAATTTACAAAAATAATGCCTTAACCAATTACTGAAATGAAATTTAATTATTTTTTTATTACAATATCAATATTGTTTTTATTTTATTTATCTTCTTGCACGACACGTAAAACCACTTATATACATAAAAATGCAGGACATGATTCCGTAGAATTTTATACACACAAAGCACCTGAATATAAACTAAAACCCAAAGATGTAATAGACATAACCATAATATCCACAAACGAAAAAATAAATTCACAATTCGGAATTACTAAACAAAGCTTAAATATCGAGCGGACTACCGGCTATCAAGTAAATGATACCGGTTATATACAAGTTCCTATACTCGGTATGTTTAACGTGTCCGGAAAAACCATGAAGGCAGTAAGAGAATTAGTTCAAGAACGAACGAACGAATTTGTAATAGACGCAATAAGCTATGTAACATTAGAAAGTTTTGAAATAATTTTCATAGGAGAAACCATGTCAGGTATTCTAAAAATTCCGGACGATCATATTGATATTTTAAAAGCATTTGCCATGAAGGGTGTCAAATCAGGTGATCTTTCAAAAGTAATGATAATGCGAAAAACAGAAACCGGTTCGGAAATATTTAAAGTCGATTTAACCGACCGTAATTTATTAGAATCGGAAAAATTTTATTTATATCCCGAAGACAGAGTCCTTATAAGAGAACTTCCGCTAAATAATCTCAAAAAGAACTACCAAGAAAATATGTTTTTCCTGACTTCAATTACTTCTATTGTTTCAATGTATCTTTTTGTAATGCAACTTTTAAAATAATTCTTAAAAATATGAATAAATTTTATTGTTTCGAGTTTAAAACACATGGAAAATAAAGAACAAAATAATTTTACAATACAAGAACAACCCTCAATAGATATTAAAAAATATCTTTTTAAGGGATTATCATACTGGTACTTATTTCTGTTAACTGTTCCTGCTGCATACTATTATGCCCAATATCAAAATAAATTTATAGTCCCTCGCTATGCTGTAAATATAAAAATTCTGACAAAAGCCGGAGGTAATGAAGCAATAATTGCCGGCGGAATGCGAATTGCCGGCAGTAACAGCAACGCTATAACCGCCAAAGGTATTCTTAAATCATATTCTTTAAATAAAAAGGTAATAGAAAAATTGGATTTTGAATATTCATATTTTGAAAAACCCGAACTCGGTAGTCCGAGAGAATTATACAAAAGAACTCCTTTTATAGTAAATTTTGATACAACTTACAGCCAAACAGGTGCTTTGGCATTAATAAAATTTAATTCCGCTGATGAATATCGTATCAGTATAGAAGCTGATGAATTTGAAAAAATCGTAAAAACAGGAGAGCAATTTACATACAAAAATTATTCATTTAATATAAAACTGAAGAACCCCAATGTGAAAAATCCGGCTTTTTTTGAAAGAGTATTTTATTTTCGCAAGAACAGTTTAAGTTCACTTATTAACAGTTATGCAGCAAGAGTTAATGCCGAAAATTACCTCGCCAGCAGTTCCATATTATGGATATGGATTACAGGTACAGTCCCTCAAAAAGAATCAGATTATTTGAACAAATTGGTAGAAGTTTACATTGCTCAAAATTTAGACGAAAAAAATCAAAAATTAATTAGAATTATTGATTTTATTGACAGACAACTCGATGAAGTTACTGATTCATTAGCATATACCGAAAATAAACTATTAGCATATAAACAACAGTCTAAATTGGTAAGTATCAGTCAGAAAGCAAGTTTAATTTCATCAAAATATAATAATATTAAGGAAGAAATTCGCAATCTGAAACTTAAAATAAATTATTTTAACTATATCCGTAGTGATTTTGAAGAAAATACTGATATAAACTCAATTATGTCTCCCGAAATAGTAGGCATAGCAGATGCAACCCTGTCCGGTTTACTTAATAAACTTACAGGAAAAATTCTTGAAAGAGAGTCATTTAACGCTTATACCAAAAAAAATATTCCGATAACAAAAACGATTGAACTCGAAGCCGAAAGTATAAAAAGACAAATATTAAATCATGTAAACAAAACAATAAATATTTCCAAAGAAACAATTACAAAACTTAATCAAGAATTAATAGAACTCGATAAAGAAATTTATAAATTACCTATATCAGAACAAAAACTTCTAAAAATAGAAAAAAAATTCTCTATAAATCAAGGCACTTATGACTTTTTGGTAAAAAAACGAATGGAAGCCGAAATTTCACAAGCATCAAACCAATCCGATTTAAAATTACTCGATATTTCTCGCCCCGAAAACGCATCAAGAGAAAGTACAGGTAAAAGTAAAAACACTCAAAGAGCTTTAATGATAGGGTTCATTATTCCAATAATAATAATTGTTCTGATAGAATTACTAAACAATAAAATTGAAGACAAACAAGAAATAGAAAGAGCAACCAAAATGAGTGTAATTGCTACAATAGGAAGGAATGACAAAGACACACAATTACCGACAGTTGATAATCCTAAAACATCTATTTCCGAGTCTTTCAGAGCATTACGAACCAACCTGAAATATATATTGGATAAAGACAAACACAGTATCATTTCCATAACATCATCTGTCAGCGGAGAAGGAAAATCATTTATTTCTCAAAATATAGCTTCGATAATTGCAATTTCTCAAAAAAAGACTCTGCTTATAGGCTTAGACCTGCGTAAACCTAAATTACAAGAAGTTTTTGAACATGATAATTCTATAGGAGCAAGTACATTTCTGAGCAATAACAACACCATTAATGAAGTCATAATAAAAACCAGAGTACCGAACTTAGATGTAATACTCTCAGGTACCGAGCCACCCAATCCTTCCGAACTTATAGAATCTCAAAAAATGAAAGAGCTTCTGGATTATGCAAAAAAAGAATATGACTATGTTATAATAGATACTCCTCCTGTCGGTATCGTTACAGACGGTTTGGTTGTTGCCAAATATTCAGATGCCTTTCTGTACGTTGTAAGGCATAAATATACTACAAAAGAAGCCTTCAAAATAATAAACGAGCTGAAAGGTAGAAAAGAAATTAAAAATATGTCTCTAATTTTTAATGATATTCACTATAAAAGGAAACACGGGAAATATGGATATGGATATTATAGTCATTATTTTGAAGACGACGATAAAAATAATAATTTATTGAATAAAATAAAAAAAAGATTTCAGAAAATAGCATGAAGAAAAATATTACCTTATTTATACCGATATTAATACTGTTACAACTACTTTTTGGACAAACTTTATACAGTCAAAAAAAAAAAGCTCCCGACAAACCCAAATTAATTGTACTTATAGTTGTAGAGCAAATGAGATACGATTATTTATACCGTTTTAACGATAAATTTTCCGACTTCGGAATAAAAAAACTTCTGGAAAACGGATATTCCCTACAAAATGCGAATTATAATTATATGCTTACACAGTCTGCCGCAGGATATTCTACAATCGCAACAGGTGCCGAACCTGCATCTCATTCAATCGTAGGAAATACGTGGTATAACAGATTGGGAAACCGATCGGAATTTTGCACATACGATGCAAAAATAAACGGACTCGGCAGTCAAGACGACGATAACAAAATGTCCCCAAAAAAGCTGAGAGCGACCACCTTCAGCGACGAACTCAGGATTTCAAATTTCAAACAATCAAAAGTAATAGGAATTTCAGCTTATAACTATTCTGCCGTACTACCGGCAGGACATTTGGCAAACGGAGCATTTAAAATAGACCCCGAAACAGGCAAATGGGTTTCCTCTACATATTATTACAATAAATTGCCCTCGTGGGTCAAACGCTTTAATAATAAAGATATTATAGATATTTATTCCGAAAAAATATGGAATACTTTTTACAAAACAAACAAATATACCGAAAGCCTGCCCGATAACAATTCATACGAAAAAGGTTTTGAAGGAAATAACAGAACATTCCCTTATCAAGTTGCCGAACTCAAAGCAAGCAAAGGGAACTATGATGCCGTAAATTATACACCTTACGGAAATACTTATGTTAAAGATTTTGCAATTTCGGCAATCGTAAACGAAGATTTGGGCAAAGACGAATTTCCGGATTTTTTAAGCGTTAGTTTTTCTGCAAACGCCAATATAAGCAAGCTGTTCAATATCCGCTCAGTCGAACTCGAAGATATGTACATCAGGTTAGACAAGGATTTAGCACACTTTATAAAATTTACGGAAGAATATGTCGGCAAAGAAAACGTTTTAATAATATTAAGCTCCGACAGAGGTGCAACAGACTCTCCGGATTTCCTTAAAGACATAAGAATACCCGGCGGCTATTTCAATGAAAGCAGTGGAATTTCACTTCTAAACTCTTATTTAAGAGCAATATACGGACAGGGTGATTGGATAAATTCTTATTTCGACCAACAAATTTACCTGAACAGAGATTTAATAGAGAAAAAAAAACTGACACTCGAAGAAGTACAACAAACAAGTGCATCTTTTTTAATAAACCTGAAAGGAGTAGCTAACGCAATAAGTTCCACAACATTAGAAAAAACCAATTTCACAAGCGGTATAGCTCAAAAAATTCAAAACAGTTATAATCAGGAACGTTCCGGAGACGTAATTATCAACCTGTCGCCGGGTTGGGCTGTCAAAGGAAGCAAATACGATAAATTTACTCACAAAAGATTTTCCGGTTATCACGATGATACGCACGTACCCCTTATTTTTTACGGTTGGAAAATAAAAAAAGGAAGCAGTTCCGAAAATATTTCAATGACAGACATCGCCCCCACCCTGTCATTAATATTAAACATTTCGTTTCCCAACGCATCTACCGGAAAACCAATACAAAATATGATAAAACAATGAACAAATTACAAATTACAAATTATTTTAAATTAAATTTAAAGGTCGGTGTATTTATTTTTATGTTGATATTTTTTTCTTTGGTATCTTCGGCACAAAAATATTCCGTTAATAATAAAAAAGCAATCAAAACTTTTAGGAAAGCTCTTGATTTTTATCGTGTAAAATCTTATGACAATGCCTTGATTTCAATAT
>JAOZMN010000269.1 GCA_029934265.1 Bacteroidales bacterium | reverse complement strand
TGAAATAATAGTTGTAGATAATAATTCGGTAGATAATTCTACACAAATGGTTTCCGCCTGTTTTCCTTCGGTGATACTTATCAGTAACAAAAAAAATGTAGGTTTTTCAAAAGCCAATAATCAAGCAATACGTCTCTCGAAAGCCGAATATGTACTTTTGCTTAATCCGGATACGGTTGTTGAAGAAGATACTTTTACGAAAGTCGTTAAATTTATGGATTCCAAACCCAATGCCGGCGGTTTGGGTGTGAAAATGATTGACGGGAAAGGTGATTTTTTACCGGAATCCAAGAGAGCTTTACCTACCCCTGCAGTTTCTTTCTATAAAATTTTCGGATTGTCCCGACTCTTTCCCAAATCCCGAAAATTCGGAAAATATCATCTCGGATATTTAGATAAAAATCAAACTCACGAAATTGAAATACTTTCCGGAGCATTTATGCTCATGCGAAAATCCGTACTCGACAAAATCGGATTACTTGATGAAAATTTTTTCATGTACGGCGAAGATATAGACCTTTCGTACAGAATAATAAAAGCCGGATATAAAAATTATTATTTTCCGAAAACCACAATAATACACTATAAAGGTGAAAGTACTAAAAAGGGAAGTCTGAATTATGTTTACGTGTTTTATAATGCAATGATAATTTTTGCAAAAAAACATTTTTCAGGAAAAAATGCAAAATTGTTTACAATTCTTATAAAATCAGCAATTTGGTTTCGTGCTTTATTGTCGATAGGAAAAAAAATATTTAAAGCAGTTTTTCTTCCTCTTGCAGATGCGATTTCTTTTTTCTTTGGTTTTTACTTCATAAAACCGATTTATGAAAATTTTAAATTCCCTGAAGGAGGCAGCTATCCTGAAGAATATTTGAAATTTGCTGTTCCGGGATATATTATAATATGGATTTTATCTGTGTTTTTTTACGGAGGCTACAAAAGACCGACCAAAATTAAAAATCCCGCAAAGGGACTGATAACCGGGACTTTAATAATACTTGTAATATATTCTTTGCTGGACGAGGCTCACAGATATTCACGAGCATTACTCTTAATTGGAGCATCGTGGACATTTATAAGCAGTTATTTACTGCGATTTATTTTTAAATTATTAAAAATAAACGAATTTTCTTTTAAGAAATTCAAAAAACAAAGAATTGCAGTTGTCGCCGGGAATGATGAAAAAAACAGAATAATAAATATTCTTGACAGAACAAATATCAAATATATTTTTGTCGGACGAATTTCAAAAAAACATCAAACCGATACCATAGGAACGCTCGACAGATTAAGCGAAGCAATAGAAGTACACAAAATAGACGAAATAATTTTCAGTTTGCAAGATATTGGTTCGCAAGAAATTATAAAGCATATTCTTGCTTTGGGCAAAAAACAAGCCGACATAAAAATTGCTCCTCACCAAACACTTTCATTAATCGGCAGTAATTCTATACATACTTCCTCCGATTTTTATTCGGTTGATATTAACGCAATAAATAAACCGGAAAATATCCGAAAAAAAAGAATTTTTGATATAACTGTTTCAATAAATTTTATATTTTTATTACCGCTTTTTCTTTTCATTATAAAAAACAAAAAACAATTTCTTAAAAATTGCTTTTCCGTTCTCAAAGGAAAAAATACATGGATAGGATATTCCGAAAGGCACAAAAAATTACCAAAATTAAAAAAAGCGATACTTTCTTATTCCGATTTAAAAGAAAAAAAAATACAGGCGGTTTATTCAGACGAGAGTTATGCTAAAAATTATAAAATAGCTGACGATTTTAAAATTTTATTTAACAGCATAAAAAAAGCAGGTAAAAAACCTGCTTAAATTACATAAATAGTTGAATTTTTGTTTTGTTAATTTATTGACCATTAAGATATTAAAATTTATATTCAAAATTCACATAAATCATTGAATTAGGATTTATATCCGAATCCGTATATTTAAAATATCTGTAATTTAAAGAAGTCTTAACACCTTTAACCGGAGAGTATTGTACTCCGCCCATAAATAAACTGCCGTCTTTCTTAATGTTCCAAACATCATCGGTACCGGAAAGTTTGTTTGAAGTAACTTGGTCGAAACGTCCGAAAATTTCTAATTTTTCAGTAAAACTGTAAGTTGTAAATACGGAAATAGCCGTAAGGTCTTGGTCGCCGGCAACTTTGCTGTATTTTACGCCGTTTTTCATAATATTATATTCCGCACCTATCCTCAATTTGTCGGAAATTTTATATCCCGCAAAAAACGACATATTTATAACTGTTGAGGTGTCTGCATAAATGGAATCATTACCATAAACATCGTATTTACCCGGCATGAAAGTATAAAAAGCGTTCAGAGTAAGCCCTTTAACAGGTTTTGCAACAATGCTCGACCCGATACGCTGCATACCGAAATCGTCTTGAGAATGTTTGTAACCTTCGCCGTTCAAGGCAAATAAATTAAGTTTTAGCTTTTCGTGAAGTTTAATTTGCATATTTGCACCCAAATCGGCACTTGTACTCATACCATGCTCATCTTGAACGGTTTTAAGGATATATCTGTAACTGTAAAATTTTTCTTGATATTTATGTTGTGTCAATCCGATAATACCGACGGAAAGTTTAAATCTTGAATGTAATTTCCAATCTAACTGTGCATTTTTTAAGAAAAAAGAATAGTCACTGACATCTCCTTTCCCTACGTCCATCACTAATTTAGCCGAAATGTTTTTACTGAATTTGTATTTATATCCGAAATAGGCACGATAAATATCAAACTTACTTTTTTGATTTACGTTTTGCGTCATATCGTAGCGGTAGTACGAATAAATCTTGACAATCGGCTTTCCGTTCGGTTTAAACTTTTCTGTTTCTTGAGCATTTACTGCTCCAAAGAAAAATACTGCAAATAAAAAAGGTAAAATAATTTTTTTCATGTTAATTAATTTTTGAGATTAAATATTAAATAAGAACTTTGCAAAAATATGGTTATTTTATTAAAACTGTATTAAGATGATATTAATTTGATATTAATAAAAAGTTAAGTAAGTACCATAGTATAAATTTTGTCGTATAAGTGTTTGTATAGTAATCATATTATCAATACATTACAAATACTGTTTTATCCCATTAAATAGGTCTGAGACTTTAAAAATAATTCAATAATGAATTTGGTATAAAAAGACCCTTAGGGTTTGATTTAACAAAATTTAATAAATGTAAATATTTAATTTACAGTCTTTTAATTAAAACCCTAAGGGGCTGATTGCGAAAAAATATACTTTTTAGACTGAACTCAATAATGTACAATACTCTTAATAATTTTTCGGAATTTGAAACGAAAATTCAAGAAAACGATTTTTCGTTGGTTTATTTTTCGCACGAACAATGTAATGTGTGTAAAGTTTTGAAGCCCAAAATTGCAGAAATGATAAAATCGGAATTTCCAAAAGTAGAATTACTTTATTCCGATACAAAAAAAGACCCGGAAACTGCCGGTCAAAACGGAATTTTTACAGTGCCAACCGTTCTTATTTTCATCGAAGGACAAGAAAGCATACGAAAAAGTAGAAATATCGGAATAAACGAACTTCATGAATTACTGGAACGTCCGTACAGGATAATGAACAATTAGTAATGAATAAATTACAATTTTACAAAAGTTAAATCTACAATCATAAATCTACAATCATAAATTGTAAATGTTAGCAAAAAGAATAATTCCTTGTTTGGACATAAAAAACGGCAGAACCGTAAAAGGTATTAATTTTGAGCAACTTAGAGATGCAGGCGACCCTGTTGAACTTGGTGCTTTATATGCCGAAGAGTTTGCCGACGAGCTTACTTTTTTGGATATTACCGCAACTATCGAAAATCGTTCGACTTTTGCCGAACTGGTAAAAGAAATTGCAAAAAATGTAAATATTCCGTTTACTGTCGGCGGTGGTATAAACTCGGTTAAAGACGTAGGTATTTTGCTTGCTTCCGGGGCGGATAAAATTACTATAAATTCAGCTGCCGTTAAAAATCCGAAACTTATAACGGAACTTGCCAAAGAGTTTGGTTCTCAATGTGTTGTAGTAGCCATAGATTCTAAAAATTATAATGATGATGCCTATATTCATACTCACGGAGGCAGAAAACCTACTAATTTTAAAACCGTAGAA
This sequence comes from Bacteroidales bacterium, assembly GCA_029934265.1. Classification (GTDB taxonomy): domain Bacteria; phylum Bacteroidota; class Bacteroidia; order Bacteroidales; family JAADGE01; genus JAOZMN01. The sequence goes on along the minus strand of JAOZMN010000269.1, from coordinate 342 downwards.
TGGGCAAAGGAAGTTTACGATAGAGGTGCCGGCGAAATTTTACTTACTTCAATGAATACTGACGGAACAAAAGCCGGTTTTGATATTGATATTACCAAAAGAGTAAGCGATATTATTAATATTCCGGTAATTGCTTCCGGAGGTGCCGGCGATTATGTTCATTTCAAAGATGTTTTTGAAAATACCGGAGCTGATGCGGCACTTGCGGCAAGTATTTTTCATTTTAAAGAAATTTCGATACCCGAACTTAAAAAATATTTGAATAAAGAAGGAATTGCTGTCAGAAAATAAATTTCAGCTGTCTTTTGTAAAATCAATAGGGGTTTCACTTCAAGTGAAACT
>JAOZMN010000268.1:1426-4513 GCA_029934265.1 Bacteroidales bacterium | reverse complement strand
TTTTGTGGTAAACTGGACCTGCCATTCACACAAATTCCAGTAGAACCAAAAAAGATACAACCGACCGGTCTGGCAACTATAATTTTACGGTTCAAACAGATGCCGATTATAAAATAACTGCCCGGAAAGATAGTTTTATCAATAATGAATTTATTTTTTCGACAAAGGATATTAATGAATCCGATGTTTTCAGAACCGACTTAGGGCTTATAAAAAAAGAAACAGAATTAGAAAAGAAGGTGAAATCAATGAAAATATTGAATGTCTATTACAAAAAAAACCAATATAAACTGACAAAATCAAGTAAAAATTATATAGACACAACGTTACTGATACTTCTAAAAGAAAACCCCGATATTATTATTGAGATAAGTTCATACACAGATAATACCGGTTTGCCGAAAGCAAATTTATTACTTTCGGATAAAAGAGCAAAAGGAGTTACAGGTTACTTGATAAAAAAAGGTATAGCAAAAAACAGAGTAAAAAGCAAGGGCTACGGTGAGCAACACAATATCGCCAACAATAAAACCCCCGAAGGCAGAGAAAAAATAGAAGAACAGAATTTAAAATTATCGGTACATTAAGCAAAGATGTAAAAGTAATTTATGAATAAGGAAGTTATGGAACTTGATAATTACAACACTATCTTGTTAAAGATAAGTTTGTTGCATTTTTACAGGCTTCAAATTCTTCAAAACAAACCAACGAGTTATGAAAAAAATTTCATAACTCGTTGATACTTAGAGGTCACCAGCGGATTCGAACCGCTGTACATGGTTTTGCAGACCACTGCCTAACCGCTCGGCCAGGTGACCCTTGTTTTATTAAGAACCACAAAAGTAAAAAATATAATTTTTAAATGAAAATTAATTAAATAAATTTTAGTTAAAAATTTATATTAAAAAATAAACTCTCATAATTTTACTTTTTTTTAAAAAAGGTCGAAGACCTTATTTTATCAATGTTTTTATGCCTTCGTCTATACTCCAAATCGGTTTCCAGCCTGTTTCTTTTTTAAGTTTAGAAACATCAGCAAGCAAATGCATTCTTTCTGTTTTTCTAATTCTTGATTGCTCCTGCTCAATAATAATTTTTTCGTCAAGTTGTCGCTCGAATGCCTCAACAATTTCAATAACTGAATATTCAATTCCCCTGCCAAGGTTGTAAGTATTAATACCTTTTAAGTCTTTTTCTAAAAGTAATTTTATTGCACTCGCCATATCGTGCGTATGAATAAAATCTCTTTTGGGCGTTAAGTTTCCAAGATTTATAGTTCGTTTTCCGTCATTTACTTGTTGTTGAATTTCCGGTATTAAATGCGGGTTTGTTTCATTCGGACCAAAAGCATTGAAAAACCTACAAACAACAGTAGAAATTCCGGATTTCATGTGAAATTCGTTACAAAGTTTTTCGCCTGTCAGTTTTGAAAGTCCATAAATATCAAGAGGATTTATTTTATTAGTTTCTGAAACTGCCTCATCACAAATAGGATAAACCGCTGCCGTAGAAGCAAAAACAACTTTTTTTACATTGTTGTTACTTGCCGCATCAAGCACATTTATAGTTCCTTGTATATTTATGTTACTCGACTCAAAAGGGTGTTTGTTGCAATAAGGAATAAAATGAATTGCCGCTAAATGCACAATATATTCAGGGTTTACATTTTTGATAATTTCAAACATTTTATTTCTATCCAAAATATCATTCTCAAAAAAATGCTTATCATCAATATCAATAAAATCACGATTCCCAAACGAAAGATTGTCTATTACAAAAATTTCGTAATTATGTTTTTGAAGTTCTTGTATAATTGCAGAGCCGATAAAACCGGCACCTCCGGTAATTAGTATTTTTTTCATTATTTTAATTTAATCTACGATATTTTTATTTCCGGTTTTCCTTTCCCGATTGATTCCGCAAATCTATCTAAACCATTAAAAAGATATTCAACTCCATAGCCTGCAATAAATGCTATTGCGGCGGTAGATAGCGATTCTAAAAAAGTTATTTGCTGACTTTCAATATCCCCCCAAAGCAAACCTACAATAAGTCCGGCAAGTGTTCCGAGTATTATTCTCAAAGAATATTTTATTTTTGAAAACTGTGAAAATACCAGAGTATTTATATCTCGTGCAAGAGTTCTGAGTACAAACACAAAACCTCCAATTAATCCGTAAAGTAAAGGGAGCATATATAATTGTAAAATAAGTGTAAAGTTTTGAGCTTCCTGCACTATTAGTATTCTATCATTCATGCTGTCTTCCGCAATATTCAATGCCTGACCGGGATCTCCATGCCCGGGCCCCGTTTGGAGGGTTGAAAAACCGGTGGCTTTTTCTTTTTCATTATAGTGGTCGGGCAATCTGATTGAACCGAAAAACACAAATTTACGCAAAAACTGAACCCATGGAATAAGCAAATCTATACTGCTTTTTATTTCTTGGTCGAGAAGCATTTTTTCGCTTTCAAGTCGTCGTCTTTCAAGGGCTGCACTTTCATTTTCAGAGTCCGATTTTAATATAAGTCGTAACTCTCCTACTCTGTAATCAATTTCTGAAATTCGCCCATTATTGTTTTGTATCTTACTTAAAAGTGTTGAGCCTTTTAAAGAAAATATTTGAGTGGTAAGCATTGCAAGTACCACAATCATAGCCCAAACCATATAAACTCTTACAGTACGCCGTGAGTATGATAATTTTTGCCTACGAAAAAATATTTTTTGTACAAAATTAGGTTTTCTTATGTTTTCTCTCTTCCGAACAAGCAAACTGTTTACTGAAACAGGTTTTACTAAGGCTGAAATATTTTTATAAGCTATCCAGAACTTAATTTCAGTTTCGGTATCCCAGTTATTATTTTCCTGACTTCGTTTTGCTTTTATTATGGTTGTAATCGTATTTTCGCCTATATCCAAACCATGTTCGGTTGCATAATTAAGCAAAAGTTCAGAATTAGAAACCGCTCCTAAAAGAAAGTCGGAACTTTCAAAGTTGTTTTCTGTTATCGAAGGTGTCGAGTTGTCAGTTTTATTACTCATTAAATATATTGAAAAATTTAGATTTGGAAATTTAGGTAATCATAAAT
>JAOZMN010000268.1:0-1326 GCA_029934265.1 Bacteroidales bacterium | reverse complement strand
GTTTATTGAATATATATTTGATATTTTACAATATTATTAAATTTTACAGGTTTATTGTCGTATTTTGCAATTACTTCAACTTCCCACCAGCCTTTGTGTATATTACTGCGAGATGATTTTATACGAAAACTATTATTTGATTCGACCACTTTACCTTTATCATAACTAACAGTATAAGAGTCCATAAACTCTTTTTTTGTTGCATAATAATAATACCAGTTAAACTTAAACTTCAGTTTTTCTTTTGCAATATTTTGGTCTATATCATTTGGAAAAACAACAACCAAAGAAAGTTTTTCCGGCGAAGGTACTCCTTTTTCAAAACCGGTTTTTAATGAAACCAATTTACCATCTGCAAGCCAATTTATATGTTTTGGTTTTATTACCGAACTTTGCGAAAATCCGTAACCGATAAAAAAAATACCGATTATTATAAAAATTATTTTTTTCATGATGTAATGTTATATTTTTATTATGTATGCAAATCTAAACAATAATAAAAGATAATACAAATTTGCTTTCCGAAATCCGGCGAATTTTACGGATTGAAGACCTACAATAAAAGAACAAAAATAACTATCTCAAAACTGACTTATTTGTTTTTGGCTTTTATTTCCTTAAAAAAGTTTTTAAATAGCCTGTTATTCGCAAATTTTTCAATTTCATAAAAAGCAAAAAAAGCTTCGCATCTTTGAGTTTTTTTATCTTTCACTAAAAAAACTTAACTTGAGTTTCCTTAAAAATAGTTTAAAAAAGCATTCAAACATCTGATAATGTGAATGTAACATTGATGTACAAGTAGAACTTCATTTATTTATTGAGTTTCCTTAAAATTTCTAAGTATTATTGCTATTATCCTTGTAATATAAGGGATTAAATACGATAATTGATGAAATTTATAACTAAAATAAGGATAAAACAATATATCAAAATAAAAATTAAGAAAACTCAAGAAAAACTTAATCGTTTCGATTATCCGGAATATTAATTATACTTTTGCGTTTTAAATTTTCATAGATTGAAACCCTTATTGTGAAAACAAAAATATCACCGGAATATTTTTTCGATTTATTCTTAATGGAATTAAACGAAACTCCGGCTCTCCGAAAATATTATAAATTCGTAGAGTCCGAAAAATTGTTTAATTTTCGGAAAGCATATTTTATACAACGACTTAAATACATCGAAAAAAACATATCAGTCAACGAAAATGTAAAAATATGGGATTGTGGTTGCGGCTACGGAACAACCTGTCTGTTTTTGGCGATAAACGGTATCAAAACTTTCGGTACGACTATCGAATTTTATTACAAAAATAATAATTTT
>JAOZMN010000267.1 GCA_029934265.1 Bacteroidales bacterium | reverse complement strand
AGGGTTTGATTTAACAAAATTTAATAAATCTAAATATTTAATTTACAGCATTTTACTTAAAACCCTAAGGGTCTGATTGTGAGAAAATAACTTCTTAGACTGAACTCATGAATTAAAATTATTATGCAAATTTATAATATTTTGATTAAAAACAACTTTTATGAATTAAACAAATTGTAATTTGTTTATTATTAGAATATTAATTGATATTATATTATTTTTGATAAAAATTTGTCAAACTATTAAAATATAAGATTGTAATTTTAATATTTTATTCTAATTTTGGATTTTTATGATAAATAAATTAAATTTTAATATTTTTTAAAATTATTAAAAAAACTTGGTAATGGAAAGAATTTTAGTAATCGGTGCTGCCGGACAAATCGGCTCTGAGCTTGTAATGGCTCTTCGTAAAATTCACGGTAACGGAAATGTGTATGCAACTGATTTAAAGCAAGGTCCGAAAGAACTTTTAGAGTCGGGTCCATTTATGCTTCTTGATGTAATGGACGATAAAAGACTGATACACTTTGTTATCCGTCATAAAATCACTCAAATTTATCATCTTGCGGCAGTTTTATCCGGTAATGCTGAGAAATTACCTTTGCAGGCTTGGGAAATAAATATGCAAAGTTTACTGAATATTTTAGACCTTGCTCGTGAAGTTGATGATTTGAAAAAAATATTCTGGCCAAGTTCCATAGCCGTTTTCGGAACAACAACGCCACGTTACAATACTCCTCAACTTACAATAACAGAGCCAAATACAGTTTACGGAATAAGTAAAGTAGCAGGAGAACGTTGGTGTCAATATTTTTTCGATAAATTCGGAGTTGATGTACGAAGCATCAGGTATCCCGGACTTATCAGCCATAAAACAGAAGCCGGAGGAGGAACTACTGATTATGCAGTCGAAATTTTTTATGAAGCAATCAAAAATCAAAAATATGAATGTTTTTTGAAAAAAGATGCGTCTCTTCCGATGATGTTTATGGACGATGCAATAAAAGCAACACTGAATTTAATGGAATCACCTTTGGAAAATCTTTCAATACATTCAAGTTATAATGTAGGAGGAATAAGTTTTAATCCGGATGATATTTCAAAAGAAATAAAAAAACATATTCCGGAATTTGAAATTACTTACAAACCTGATTTTCGACAGGCAATAGCCGAAACTTGGCCGGCAAGCATAGATGACAGTCTTGCACAAAAAGAATGGGGCTGTAAAACAGAATTTGAATTACCTGAATTGACGGAAGCAATGTTAAAAGGTGTGCGTGAAAAATTTGCATAAAATATAAAAACAAACGGAGGTCTGAAAATTGAAATTTAACAATGAATAACGATATAAATAATTTAAAAAACGATTCGATAAACATACTTGTTTTTTTATATAAACAAAAGATTCCGATAATTTTAATAACTGTCTTAGGTGCAATTACTTCGGTAGTTGCATCTTATATGATAACTCCTATGTACAAATCGACGGTTGTATTGTATCCGGTATCCTCTGTATCTGTTTCAAAATCATTACTTACCAATAATGCAAAAGGTAATATGATGGCATTCGGAGAAGAAGAAGAAACAGAACAATTATTGCAAATACTTGAATCAGATGAAATTACAAGTGCTATTATTAAGAAATACAACTTAATGGAGCATTACGATATTGATTCTTCTTCAAAATTCAGTAAAACAAGTTTGTATAAAACTTACAGCGGCAATGTTTCTGCACGCAAAACTCCGTTTCAATCAATCGAGATTAAAGTAATGGACAAAGACCCGATAGTTGCTGCCGGTATGGCGAACGATATATCCGGACTTATTGATACCGTAATAAATAAAATTAAGAAAAAAAGAGCTTTAAAAGCTCTGATGATTGTAGAATGGGAATATGAAAAATTGTCCAAACAAATAAGTAGATTATCCGATTCTTTGACAGCTTTAAATGCTTTAGGGGTGCTGAATTACAGAACACAGGTTGAGGCATACAGTAAAGGAATATCAGACGGAATTGCAACCGGTAAAATTTCAAAATCGGGAATCGCACTACTTGAAAGCAAATTGGATAATCTGAAAAGATACGGCCATGCTTACTCGGAAATGTCAAGTTTTATCGAGCTTGAGCAGAAGCAATTAAGCAAATTAAAAGCAAAGTGGGTAGAAGCCGGCGTAGAATACGCTCAAAATATGCCTCATAAATTTGTAATAAACAAAGCTCGTCCTGCCGAAAAAAAGTCATATCCCGTAAGGTGGTTAATAGTTGTACTTTCCACAATTTCAACTTTTGCATTTTCGATATTTCTTGTAACAGCCTTAGATACAATAAAGAAAATTAAAGTAAAATTATAAGCTCAAAGATTGTCAGGTACTCTTACATTCATTATTTGCTGTGTTCAAAAAACTTCAAAATTTAAAAACTTCAAAATTTCAAGACTTTAAATATAAAGGGTTATATTTTTTGGCGATATTGTTTGTTATTTCAAACAGTATTTTTGTTGCGAATGAAAATTTTTATTTTTTACTTATACCTTTTGCTTTAATAATAGGTATAATTGCCATTCGCAACTTGGATAAAATTCTTTTACTTGCTGTTTTTCTGACTCCGATTTCCATACTTTTGCACGAATATGTAAAAGGACTTAATTTTGATGTTTCTTTACCTGCCGAACCTCTTCTTATTTTAATAATGTTAATCTTTGTTTTAAAGGGACTTAGCGGAAGTTATTTGAACAATAAGATTATGTTTCACCCTGTATCGCTTGTCGTATATGCAAATTTATTTTGGATGTTTTTTACAAGTATAAGCAGTACGATGCCTTTAGTTTCTTTTAAATTTTTATTGTCTCGCCTTTGGTTTGTTGTGCCTTTATTTTTTTTTACGGCACATATTTTTTCCGATTTCAAGAATATTAAACGATTTTCATGGCTTTACATCGCAAGTTTAACGATTGTGATTATCTATACGGTAAGCAGGCATCTTTCTTTCGGCTTATTCGACAAGCAAGCGGCACATTTCGTAATGTCTCCTTTTTATAAAGACCATACTTCCTATGGTGCGGCAATAGCAATGTTTATTCCGATAATTATTTCTTTCTTTTTTATAAAAACAAACAAAGCCGGAAAAATTTTTGCATCTGTTTTGTTACCGGTTTTTATTATCGGGATAACATTATCGTACACCAGAGCTGCATGGCTAAGTTTGTTGGCTTCCGGAATTTTACTTTTTGTTTTTTTATTAAAAATAAAAATTCGTTACCTTGTGATATTGGGAATTATCGGCGGAATAATGTTTTTCTTTTTTCAATTTGAAATTACCGACAGGCTTAAAAAAAACAAACAAGATTCTTCGGAAGAAATTGAAAATCACATAAGTTCGATGACAAATATTGCTACAGATGCCTCAAATTTGGAACGTATAAATCGTTGGAATTCAGCATTTGAGATGTTTAAAGAAAAGCCGGTGCTCGGTTTTGGACCCGGAACGTATATGTTTAAATATGCCGGTTTTCAAAAAAATAAAGATAAGACTATCATAAGCACCGACTTCGGAGACAGAGGTAATGCTCACAGCGAATATATCGGACCGCTTGCCGAATCCGGTATTTTCGGCACATTGAGTTTTTTATTGATTATAATTGTAACTGCCTATACTGCAATAAATTTAATATATAAAACCGATAATAAAGAAATAAAAATAATTACTCTTGCAACCTTTCTTTCACTAATAACTTATTATGTACACGGTTTTTTAAACAATTTTCTGGATACAGATAAGATTTCAGTTCCTTTTTGGGGTTTTACCGCCGTTATTGTTGCTCTTGACGTATTGTCTGAAAGGTCAAGGTGAAACTTTGGTAAAATTTACTTGCCAAAATGTATGGCGACTTGCTGATGTGTAATAATTAATTTGATTAATTTTGTCAAAGTTGATATTTTTATTTTCCCAAAAACACTGCTTAATAAAGTTGTGTGTTTTTTATTTTTAATTACTTTTGTACGTATTCCTAAGCTCTTCACAACCAACCACTATGGACATAAACAATTTACATAAAATTTATCAAAGCAATAAAACCACAATTTACAAGGGAAAACCGGACGGATTGAATAAGGAAATTATTGCAAAAGTTTTAAATGCCAAATATCCCTCAAACGAAGAAAAAGCTTGCTTTAACAATGAATATAATTTACTCTCGAATGTAAACATTCCCGGTGTACGCAAAGTAATTTCCAAAGAAAATACAGATGGAAAATATATCCTTGTTTTAGAATATTTTGAAGGTGAAAAAATTTCAAATCGGATTGCCGAAGCAAAATTTCAAATTAATGATTTTATAAAAACAGCGACAAATATTGCTCAGGCACTTGGCGAAATTCATGAACTTAATATTATTCATAAAGATATTAATTCAAATAATATACTTGTGAATGATAATTGTGAAATTAAAATTATAGATTTTGAATTGGCGACAAAATACACCATAAAAACTGCCGTAAGTTCAAGTCCGGT
>JAOZMN010000632.1 GCA_029934265.1 Bacteroidales bacterium | reverse complement strand
TATTTAATTGCATTTCTTAATTCTAATTTTTCAAATTCGCTACGGTTTTCTTCTTTCTTTTGGAGGATTCTTTGTTTTCGTATTTTATGATGTCCTAATTCATATTTTGAAAGTAGCTTTATACTAATGTTCTGTTTTGCAATAGTACTTTCAAGTTCTTTAATTTTTGGGTTTTCGACTTCTTTTTTATCGGATTGTAAATCATGTACGGCATTACCGATAAAGAACAATATTAATGCAGTTTGCAGTGCGAAAATAGGACTAACCCAACTTGCAAGGTCTTGAATATGAGAGTTGTTGTAGATATAAATATGTAAGCCGTCAAGTACTGCAAAAGTTACTTTTAATAAGATGCTTCCTACTTTGTTAAACATGAAAGTAACTTTGTCTTTGCGTAAAGTAAGTTTTTCGGGCTTTACCGGATTGTACCAAATGACTACTGAAATACTACCCAGTGCAAAAGCTAATCCTGCAATCATTATCATTACATCATCGAGAAAAAAGTTGCCTGTCTTTATCCAATTCAAGTGTATAAGTAACTTTGAATTTACAGACATCAGTAAAAATATAATTCCTATCACTGCCGTGTGTATCAGTATTTTAATGAATAGATTGTTTTTCATAGTTAGTTTTTAATTATAATGTTCTACTGATAGATTTAGTAATATCGCTTAAAAATAGTTTACTACGCTTTTGAAAGTCTGCCAAAGAAATTTTATTAATTTTTATTTCTTTGTTTTGGTACATTTCTGTTTGTTTATAGTATTCTATTGTTCCATTGTCAATAGACCAACCAACTATATGTCCATTACTCACTGTAAAACAGATTCCTGCCCTTGCCGGTGGGGTTGTTTTCGATAATCCGGTTAGGTTCACTGCGTGAAATTCTAAAACAGGACTTTCTTTTTGTTCAATTACAAATGTTTCTACTTTTTTCATAAGTTAGTTTTTTTAGTGATTATGTATTCTTCCTCATGTCGTTGTTTAAAATTTCTTGTTTATCTGCGGAATAAAAAAATATAGACTCTTGTTTAATTCCGATTTCTTTTAATTTTTTAGCAAAATTTAATGATATTCTCATAATTAAAATTCTTTATTAATAATTTTACTTACTTGATTAATAGCTTGCCAGTTGCTAAACTTTGCAGCTGCGAATGATTTTATTACTTGCTCTTGTCTCCATTCCGATATTGATATGTTATGTTCTACTGAATAATTGCTTATTAGTGCTTTTATTTCT
>JAOZMN010000631.1 GCA_029934265.1 Bacteroidales bacterium | reverse complement strand
AGTTTTTCGGCGTGCGAAGCACACCGAAAAACACCACAAAACCACCGCCACCAAGCAGTTACCGTTACGAATCCGGATTTGCAGCAGTCGGAATAGGTATCGCTTATGTCATCGGCTTTTTTATTTTATCGAAATTTGCAGGAAAAATAAATTCGCTTGGTCGCCGACAAAAAATATATTCTTTTCCGCAATATCTTAACAGCAAATACGTAGGAGCCTGTACAGACGGCTATTCCAAAGTATTTTCCGCTTTAATGAATTCAATAAATATTTTTATATTTTTCTTTCTGCTTGCCGCACAATTTGTCGGTATGGCATCTTTATTGGCTTTTGCTTTTGAAATAGGATATTTGCCGGCAGTTATTATTTCAAGTATAACGGTAATAATTTATACGGCTTTTGCAGGCATGGCAGGCGTAATCATAACCGATCTTATACAGTTTATCATAATTGTTTTGATGATAATTTTCATATTTATTCCGGGAATTTGGATTGATACAGAACATTTTACAAGACTTGCGGAATTACCGAAAGATATGCTTAACGGAACTTCCGAAGGAATAGTATTTTTGATTGCTTTACCTCTATTCTTATCGTATTCGGTACTTATTCGTATGGATATTTGGCAAAGAATCCTTTCCGCAAAAGATGAAAGAACTGCAAAAAGAGTAAGTATATTTTCCGGACTGGGAATGTTGCCGTTTTATATAATATTTCCGCTTATCGGAATGACTTTAAAAGTGGTTTTGGATACAGATATTGATTCAAAAGACGTTGCATATATATTTATCGACCGCCACAGCATACCGGTTATATCAGGATTTGCCGTTGTAGGTTTGCTGGCAGCTTTAATGTCGTCCGGCGACAGTTTTTTGAATGTAATTTCGATTTCGGCAATCAAAGATTTTGCCGGCAGAAAAAAAACAAAAAAAGAGCCGATGCCGAAACAACTTCATAAAAAAATAAGAATTATTTCAATATTTTTCGGCTTAACGGCACTCATTATGGCTTTGATTTTACCTGAAATTGTTGATTTGATGGTGGTCGGTATTGCAAGTATAGTAATTTTTGTACCGGTTACATTTTTTGCACTTATCAAAAAAGATGTTCTGAAATACAAGAAACAAGCACTTTACAGTTTATTGACAGGTTTTATCGTAAATTTACTGTTTTTTATTTGGGGAACATTATCGCCTGAACAAATGAACGTGGGGGAGGGGAGTTCTTTACGATAATTGCAT
>JAOZMN010000266.1 GCA_029934265.1 Bacteroidales bacterium | reverse complement strand
TAATGTGGCAAAGCCAAGAGTATAATTTATTGATATTTAGAATAGTATAACATTATAAATGCAGAAAAACTTTAGTAAGATTACTTAGTTTAATATAATAAAGCCTTAACTATTTATACTGAAAATATAATGGTCGAAGAGCTTATTTTAAAACTGCTGCTGCAATTATTATACCTATTCCCAGTATCATTGAGCCTGCCACTATTGCTATGGGTACGTTTTTTTCTTTGGCAATTTGCTTTCCCATATTTCCCGGAATAATCATATCGACAACAAAATAACTTACTATTGATATTACTATACCTATTATTGCATAAATTACTATTTCAATTAATGCTTGCGAAAAATGTCCGAAAATATTTACTCCGAGAATAAAATTTAATAAGTTCATATTTATAATTGTTGATTTACGATTATTGATTTGTAATTAAATATCATTTTGTTTATTTTCCGTAAGACGAACCTCCGCCGGAATAACTTCGAGAGCTGCTTCCGCCTCCTCCGTAATATCCGCTTCCTCCCTGCCTTACCGTGCCGGAAACGTATGAAACAACCGTCCATGGTGCTACATTTTTATAACCTTTAAAATTTTGACCTGATTTTGTATTGGAAGAAGTCATGCTGAATGCAACAAAAGTTCCTATTATGACTATAACTATTGATATTATTGTTGATTTCATATTCCTGTTTTTACAACTTTGGTTTTCTTATAAATAATGATATTACTATAAATATTCCTCCGATAATAGAGAGAATACTATAATCTTTTTGGCTACCGTATGTTGATATTGTTACGGTTGAATCAATGTTAGGAAATTTCGTTAATTTATAATCTTTCGGAATTTCAAATACCGTTTTTACTTTAAACTCACCTGTTAATTCGTTAATATCAAGATAATCGGATATATTACCTGTATGATGGGCTTCCTTACCTCCGGAAAGTTTTTTATAATTATAATTAAAAACCGAGCTTTCATAAATAATATTATCTTTTTTATCTGATATTATCAATTTGTACATTCCTTTGAAATTATCTTCGGGAGCTGTTGTACTCATATAAATATTAACAGAACAGTAATCCGGTTGTAAAGAAAACATTTTTGTGCCTTCCAGTGTCAATGCTTTTGTAGTATCGCTCGAACTAACCCATCTGCCTTGCGTGTTATTTGTTTTGAAATTTTCAAAATAGAGTTGATTATAATTAGAATTTCCGAACGCTATTGCAAGTATAACCCCCAACATGAAATTTAAAATTCCTCCGAAAAGAAATATTCTTTTATTTATTTGTCTTCTTTTTGCAATTTTTCCGTATTCTTCAAGTTTTTCGGATACACTTTCGTCATTTTTAAATGCTTCCATTATTTTTTTTGTAGAAACCGGCGAATCTACAAAAAACTCTATCTCTTTTACCTCTTTATTGTTATCAAACCTCCATTCTGCCGTATATTCCGTTTTACCTTTGGTGTACATCGAAAAACCCACATAATCTCCGGGGTTAACTTGATATGTACTTTCTCCTTCAAAATGTAAAATAGTTGAATATCCGTATTCTTTTACTCTCGAATTGCCTGCGGAATAAAAATCGGGAATAATTGTTTTTTTGGGAAGAATAGGAAATTTAGGAATAAAAGAGCGTGAAAATTTAAAACCGTCTCCACTTTCGACAAGAGATAAGTAACTTGCGTCTTCGCTCAACAAAAGCCATTCGTCAAATACCCACGTTTCATCGGAATATCCGCTTCCGTCTTCGCCTGACCAGTATTCTTTATACTCGTTTCGCCACCGTGTTCGACCTATTACTTTATAGGTTTTTTCGCTAAAAACTCCTGTCATTCCAAGCTTTAAGAAGCTCATTGCCGGAAATTTTGCAGGATTTACGTTTTGCGTAAGAACCTTATAAGCATCACTGCTTGCATCGGAAACCGAACCACAATAAGGACAAGAGACAAATTTTGTTCGTTGATTATGTAATTCGATTTCGCCACCGCAAGAATTACACTTAAATTGACGTATTTTTTTTGTTTCTAACGACATTTTATTTCAGTTAAGGTCTTATATCAATGTACAATAAAAACAATTTGTTAATTGATAACTGTTCATTGTACATTGATAACCGTTTACACTATTGATGCTGCGATTATTACACAAATTCCGAGTATCATTCCTGCGGCGACTACTGCTATGGGTAAATTTTGTTCTTCGGCAATTTGTTTTCCCATTTTTCCCGGAATAAGCAAATCAACAATAAAATAACTTACAACTGCCACAACTATTCCTATAACTGCATAAACAAGTGTTGAAACTATTCCTTCCATTAAAGTTCCTGAATTTGCTGCGATAATAAAATTTAATACGTTCATTTTTAATGTTTTTAATTGGTTATGAATTTAATTATTAATATTTAAGGTCTTCGACCTATTTAATATTGCTTACACACTCGTGCAAACATTTGTAAATTAACTTATTATAAAAAAGTAAATGTGTAAAAATTTTTTACTATACTTATTTTAATTTTATGGTCGCCGGCTTGCTAAATTATTGCATTACAAACAAAGATTTGCCCCGACAATCCGTAGCAAAAACCTTATTTTCCATATGAAGAACCTCCTCCGGAATAGCTTCTACTCGAAGAGCCACTTGAATAAGAACTACTCGAAGAAGAACTGCTCGAAGAAGAACTGCTGCCTGACGAATAATTTGAACTTCCTCCTTGCCGTACAGTTCTTGAATAAACAGCTTTTTTTGTAAAATAAACTTTCTTTAATGCTGTTTTTTTGTATCCTTCAAAATTTTTCCCTTCAGGTATGGTTCCGTCGGTAGAAGAAAAAACAGTTGCTCCAATCGTTAATGCCGATACCACCGTTAATATTATTATTGTTGATATTTTCATGCCGTTTAAAATTATAATGTCTCTAACCTTTTAAATGTTGTTTGCGTATTCACAAAACCCTACAAATAAACTTATTACAAATAAACATCAAAATGCTTTTGTAATAAACCTTAACAAAAAAACAAGTCTGTTATTTTTTCTTGATAAAAAAAGAAATTATCATTAACAAGAAGCCGAGAGCGAAAGCCACACCAATATTTTTCTCTCCGCTTGCGGTCGAAATTCTTACAGTTGCTCCAATTCGTTTTTTTGCAGGAATATTATATTTTTTAGGTAATTCAAATGTTACTTTTACGGTAAAGTTATCAGATTTTTTATTGTTCAGGTCATATTTTTCATAAAATAAATAATCTTCCCTATTAGCTTCGTGTGTAGTATCGTTGTAAAATTTATAATGATAATTAAAAATTGAATGTTCGTAAATAACATTTTTATTTTTATTTATTATTTCAATTTTATACATACACTGAAACGAATCCGTTAATGTTTTAGGAACAAAGTTTAATCTGATTTTCCTGTCGCTTTCTTTGATTTTAATTGTATTTAAGTCGGTAAAACTATATGCCTTAACACTATCATTTACAACATACCAACCAGCCTTATCGGTAGTATCGCTTAAAGTAAATTTTGTTTCATAAACAGGGTGTCCGTAGTTAGAAGAGGGATAATACAAAGAAAGGAAAATTCCGATAAATATATTAATAAGCCCTACAAAGAAAATAATTCTTTTATTAAGTTTCTTTGTACTTTTTGATTTTTCTTTTTTCTTAATTATTTTACTTATCTGCTCGTCTCCGACAAATGCTTTCATAATTTCGTCCGCAGAAGCATTTACTTCAAAGGAAAACTCAATTTCTTTGATACTGCCATCTTGATTATACCTCCATTCCGAAATATAATCAGTGCCGGAAGTTGAATATTGTGAAAATCCAACTTCGTTTCCGGGTTTTACAAGATAGGTACTTTCTCCTTCAAAGTACATTATCCGACTTTTCCCGTACTCTGTAACTTGCTGAGAATTGTTATCGTAAAAATCATTGGAACGAGTTCCACTCGGCAGGGAAGGAAATTTCGGAGTCATCGAGTATGCGTAACCATAGCCTTCATCATCTTCAATAATAGTGAGATATGTTCCGTCTTCATTAATTAAAAGCCATTCATCGAAAGTCCAAGTTTCGGCAGAATAACCGGTTTCTCCATCTTCCGCCCAGTATTCTTTATAATTGCTTTGCCAAGCAGTTCTGCCTATTATCTTATAAGTTTTATCTTTTATTTTGCCTGTCAGTCCGATTTTCAGAAACGAACGAGGTTTAAAATGTTCCGGATTTTCATTTTGAGCTAATACCTGAAAAGCATCATTACTCGCATCGGCAACAGAACCACAGTAAGGACAGGACACATACCTTGTTCGTTGATTATGTAATT
Source organism: Bacteroidales bacterium (assembly GCA_029934265.1). Lineage (GTDB taxonomy): Bacteria > Bacteroidota > Bacteroidia > Bacteroidales > JAADGE01 > JAOZMN01. The sequence continues at coordinate 222 of JAOZMN010000266.1, read as the reverse complement.
CTAATTCACCTCCGCAAGAATTACACTTAAATTGTCTTATTTTTTTTGTTTCGACAGACACAGGGATAATTATTAAGTTTTAAGGTCTTCAACCTATTTTATGTTGCTTACACTTTCTTGCAAATACCTATAAATAAACTTATTACAAACAGCTAAATAAAAACTTTTGTAAAGGTACTTAATTATGAGTTCAGTCTAAATAGTAGATTTTTTCAAAATCAG
>JAOZMN010000025.1 GCA_029934265.1 Bacteroidales bacterium | reverse complement strand
TTTAGTGGATACTTTTCAACCGGAATACCGGGTACTTTTCAATTGAAATATACATCCACTTGTAAAATGCTACAATATTCATAAAAACAGGCACTTGAACTACTTGTTGAACTATTTTTAAGGAAACTCAAGTTACTTACAAGATTATTTCATGTTCGACATACAAATAAAAAAGCCGATTCTTTAAAAATCGGCTTTTTTATTAAGGCTAATATCTTCTACCTCAGCAATGTAACATCGCCCACTCTTGTAAATGGAGCTCCGTTTTTGAATTTACCGGTAGCTTTGTAAATATAAACATCTTGCATACCGAGTCGTCCCCTGACATATCCGTTCCAACCGGTACAAACTTCATCACTTTCAAATACTTTCTCGCCCCAGCGATTAAATATTTCAAGTTTATACTCCGCAACTCCGTAATATACAGGGTGGAAAATATTGTTATCTTTAGATTGCTCTTTATAACTTTCTCCGCAAGGATATGTTCCGGTTCCTCCTTGATGTATAGGAGAGAAGGCTGTCGGGAATTTCAACATACCCGGAGCTTCGACAAGAACTGCATTAAACATAGTATCTGCATTGTAACAATCGTGTCCTGTCCAAACTCTGAGAGCAACATCGTATAAACCGGCTTTATCGGGATAGAACAACGGCTCTGTTTCTTTGGAAATCAGACTGTCTCCGAAATACCATTCATATCTTATAGAATCATTCATCGAATCTGTATAATTATAGAAATGAATTGGCTGTCCCGGCAACATTACTTGTGTTGGTGCTATATCGAAATCAGCAATAGGATTAGCATATACTATAATCGTATCATTACGAATAAATATATCTTTTCCGCCCTCTCCGGAAGCATACAATTTAGGATAATATTCACCGGGTACAGAGAAAGTATGAGTCGGATTTTCTTCCGTTGTTGTAGTTCCGTCTCCAAACTCCCAATAATAAGTATCTGCATATCTTGTAAATGCTTTGAAATCAACCGACAACGGTACGCAACCTCCTTGCTTAATCAAATATGTGGATTGCGGAACAGGTGCCAATATCGTAATAGTATCAGTAACAGTGGTTTCGCAACCTTGCTCTGTTCTTGCGGTAAGAGTTATCGGATATTTACCCCAAGTTCCGTAAGTATATGTAAAGTAACCTTCAAATTCGTATTGAAGTTTATTTTCTCCGTTTCCGAAATTCCATTGGTATGTAGGATATTGAATTTCACTTGCATTTTTATAATTCTCAATATTTACCGTTGCATACGGGAATGTTTGAATTTTCGGCGATGCGTCGAAATCAATAACCGGTCGAGACCTCACTGTTATCTGATTTGTAGCAGTATCAATACAACCTGTTTCATTATCTTTTGCGATAAGCATTATTGTATGTACCGAATCTTTTTCATTAACAACACCCCAGTCATCTAAACTATCATAAGTATGTGAAACTTTTGTGTTAATTCCAACTCCGGTTCCACCTTCCATTGGAGAAGTTCCTGTTATCCATTCAAATACGTCCGGCGGTGTAAGTCCGGGATAGTAATAAGAATTATTAGTAAATGTAACTGTTCCCGGTGCACAGAAACTTGTCTTGTCCGGCTCGAAAGAAGCTGTGGGCGGTACATTATAAGTAATTGCCACTTCGTCCGTATCAGAACATTGACCTCTTGTAACTGTCCATAAGAATCTATTTTTACCCGGATTCAAGCCTGTTACTTTAGCATTCAAATAAGTAGGACTGCTGAAACTACCTCCTGCATCTCCGATATGAGTCCATTCACCCCTTCCGTTAAATCCGGGATTGTCAGCTCTCATTGTATGATGATTCCAACAATAAGCAGTATCCGGTCCTGCACTGACTTCAAAGCCTGCATTGGTAACAGTTACTTCATCATAAGCCTGATAACCATTTTTAACAATAGTAAATCTGAATGTGTTATCTCCGGAAGCAAGGTCTGTTACCCAAGTTCTCGGATTTGTATCATCTTTAAATATTCCTGAACCTTCAACTACTGTCCATTTTCGACTTTCAGCATCGGGAATATCACAAGCACCGACTCCAAGTTGTATAGAATCGACACAAGTTGTATCATCGTTTCCTGCACAAGGAACAAATCCTTTAAATAATACTGTTACATCATCATAAGCTGTACAAGATATGCTTGAGCCTGCTTTTTGCCACTGAACCGTCCAACGGAAAGTATTTTCTCCGGACGATAAATCGGCAACAAGCGGGTCTTCTACTATCGGAGGATCCGGTGTAAATGTACCTGTACCTGCAATTATAGACCACATTCCGGTTGCTCCGCTACTTCCTGTCGGGAATTTACCGAATAATCCGGTATTGTTTGCAAGAGTTTCTTGGTCCTGTCCTGCATTAACATAGAATGAATTATTGGTTACGGTAACCATTGTTCCTTCAAAGCCTCCGTTAGAACAACCGTTTTCGTAAACTGTCCAACGATAAGTGTTTAAGCCAGCTCTAACTCCATATACTTTGGTATTAAATATTGAAGAAGCCGAGAATGTACCTCCACCACCGACGAGTTCCCAAATTCCATATCCTCCGGCAAGTGGTTGGTCGCCCGAAAGATAAGTTTCATAAGCACAAACTTCTTGGTTCGTACCGGCTTTTGCACTGACTCTGTAATTCATAATTTGCATTTCATCGGAAGAAACACAAGAACCATTAGTTACTGTCCATTTTATTGTGTTTGCTCCCGGAGCAAATCCTGTTATTTGAGAATCATTTGCGGCAGGAACTATTACTGTACCACCACCTGCGGCTATTGTCCAAAGTCCTGTTCCGGACGAAGGTATTTGAGCGGCAAGTATTGCAACGGTATCACAAACACTTTGGTCTCCTCCGGCATGTGCCGTAACCAAATCATTAGTAACTGCAATTACATCATAAGCAGTACAACCATTTTTGCTTGCTGTCCACCTGAAAGAAGATGTTGAGTTTTCATTAAGACCGCTAACCGTTGTATTAAAATTAGTTACAGTTGTAAATGTAGCAGTACCTCCTTCGATACTCCATACTCCGCTTCCGGGGTACGGGTCGGCTGCAATTAATGAAGTTGTTGGTTCGCAAATTGTTTTATCGAGTCCTGCCGATGTTATAAATGAATTTTCAGAAACTACGACATCATCAAAATCACTACAACCAAATCCGGTAACTGTCCAACGGAATATGTTGGCACCATTGCCGACTCCGGATATAGTTACATTTTCAGATACTAATGGATCCGGTTGCGAAATCGCACCTGTTCCACTTAGCAACGACCATACTCCGTTTGCTCCTGAAATAGGAGTCGTTGCTACGAGATTTGCATCATTACCGCAAACAATTACATCTGCACCGGCAATAGCACTTACTGAATTATTTATAACAATTACTTCATCGAAGTTTTCACAACCGTCTTTTGCAATAGTCCATCTTAAAGTATTTGAACCCCAAGCTAATTGTGATACATTCGCACTTGGATTATGAACATCATCGAAAACACCGTTTCCTGCAAAAACATTCCATGTTCCAACTGTACTAAATGCGGCTAAGTTTGCAATTAAGTATGTATTGTCAGTGCATAAAGTTGAAGGTCCTGCAACATTTGCATTAGCAGGATATAAATTATTTGTTATTATAACTTCGTCATAAGCACTACAAGAACCTTCCGTTATAGTCCAACGGAATTTATTATTACCGGTATTCAAATTAGTAACTTCTGAATTATAAACATTTGGATTCGTAATATTTGTTGTCGATCCGGCTGCAATTATCGACCATAGTCCGGACGCTCCGGTTTCAGGTTCGTTTCCGTTTAAGTATGCAGTTGTACCACAAACAGCTTGGTCTATTCCTACAGTAACAGAAACTGCATTATTGGTTACTTGAATATCTTCCGATGAAGAACAATTTCCTTTGGTAATTGTCCAACGGTAAGTATTGATTCCAAGTCCTATATCAGTAACCGTTGCTGTACTGTTAAGCGAGTTATCGAATATTCCGTCTCCTGCTTCAACAGTCCAAACTCCGGTACCTATCAAAGGTGGATTTCCTGTAATAACAGTTGAGTTTATACATAGTGTTTGGTCTGAGCCAACAACTGCGGTAGATGTTGTATTGTTTGAAATAACTACATCTGAATAATCAGAACAAAGACCTCTTGTTATTGTCCACCTTAAGGTATTACCTCCATCTGATAAGTTAGTTACACCTGTATTATAAAATGTATAATCTGTAAGAATACCGTTTCCACCTATTACAGACCATTGTCCTGAACCTGTTACTCCATTTACAACATCGAGTGCCGGGTCGTTTCCTGAGAGCGTATAAGTTGTACCACAAATTGCTTCATCAACTCCGGCATTTGTAACTACATAATCATTTTGAATATTGACATCGTCGTATAATTCACAATTACCTCGTTTGGTAGTCCATCTCATAATATTCAGACCATTACCCAAATTCGTAACCGTAGTGCTGTAACTCGAAGCATTTGCAATATTACCACTACCGTTAAGGGAAGTCCAAACACCATCTCCTATTGAAGGATTATTTGCAGAAAGAACTGCATAACCACCGCAAACAACATCGTCAAGACCGGCATTCGGCACTGTCGGATTATTATTAGATATAGAAACAATATCAAATGTACTGCAATTTCCTTGAACAACCGCCCATTTGAATAAGTTTACTCCCGGTGCCAAGTTTGTTACCGTCGTATTGTAAAGAGTCGGTGCTGCAATATTCGCTCCTCCTCCTACTACTGTCCATAAAGCATTTCCTGTTGCAGGGTCGTTTCCTTGAAGTTGATAGTCAATTCCACAAACTTCATCATCAGTACCGGCATCTGTCGATATTGCATTATTTGTTACAATTAATTGATTAGACGAATCACAAGTACCGTTTGTTATAGTCCAAGTAAATACATTTGCACCAACTCCAACTCCTGAAACAAGAGTTCCATTATTTGTCGGGTCAGCAATACTTGCCGTTCCGAGAGTTAATGTCCACAATCCGCTTTCTCCGACTCCCGGCATACTTGCCGTGAGAGTGTATGATGAAGTACATATTTCTTCATCAGAAGAAGTAATTGCAGTTGTTGGTAAGTTATTTGTAATAATAACATTGTTCGATGCTGAACAATATTGCGTAGTTACCGTCCATGAATATGTATTATCACCTCTTGCCATATCGGTAACAATAGTATTGTACTGTGAAGCATTGGCAAAAGTACCATTTCCTCCAAGTATGCTCCATACTCCGGTTCCTCCCGGCACTTCAAGTGCGGCAAGGGCAGTATTATCACTACATACAGCTTTACTTACACCTGCAGAAACATTGAGTTCGTCGAAAGTTATAGTTACCATATCATCATTACTACATAAACCTTCAATTATAGTCCATTTGAAAGTATTGTTACCTCCACTTAAACTTGTAACAAGAGTATTGTATGAAGTGTTATCTGCAAATACACCGTTACCACTTAGACGAGTCCATTTACCGGAAGCGGCAGCACCCGGATTTGTAGCAAGCAATGTTACTGAATTATCGCAAACAGTTTTATCTACACCGGCAGAAGTCGGTATTTCATTATTGGTAACCGAAACATCATCGTAGTTAGAACAACCTCCTACCGTCTCAGTCCACTTAAAGGTATTTTCACCCGGTTTAAGACCTGAAACAGCAGTGTTAAATAAGTTTGCGTTTCCAAATACTCCGGTATCGTAAGCCGTCCACACTCCTGTTCCGGGAACAGGATCAACAGCTCCGAGAGTTGCTGTACCATCACAAGTAATCGAAGGCAAACCGGCATCAGGAATAACTTTATTATTAGTAACAGTAACTTCGTCCGCTGCACTGCAAACCGCATTTGTAATAGTCCATTTTAGTACGTTTACTCCGTTTTGTAAACCGGTTACATCTGTTAAATTATAAGTATTTTCATCAAATGAGCCTGCTCCTGTAAGAAGTGTCCATTTTCCGGTTTCTCCTACCTGTAAAGCATTTCCTGCCAAAGTAGTATAATCGACACAAGTTTCTTGATCAACTCCGGCGTTTACAATAGGAGTATTATTTGTTATTATTACAATATCAGAGTTAGAACAACCATTTTCGGTAACTGTCCACCTGAAAGTATTGTTGGCAGTACCTACACTTGATACATAAGTACCGTAATATGTATCTTCGGTAAAAGTTCCACCTCCTGAATTAACAGTCCATACTCCGGTTCCTGTTCCTGAAGGCTGATTACCTGCAAGATAAGTTACTCCATCACAAATATCTTGTGGTGCACCTGCATCTACATAAGGGTTAGTATAAGTTACCCCTATTTCTGCATAATCGGTACAAGATGCTTGTGTTACTGTCCAACTGAATTTATTTAAACCTTCACTAAGACCGGTAATATTTACTATTTCCGAAGAAGAAACATCTATTGTTCCTGTACCTCCGACAAGTGCCCAGTTTCCGGAACCTATGACAGGAGTTATTGCAGTTAATATAACACTGTTTGTACAAATAAACTTATCTACTTCTACATCTGCATAAGAAGGCGTATCATTAGTTACAGATACCTTATCCGTTGCACTACAGTTATTTTTTGTAACCGTCCAACTTAGTTGGTTTAATCCGTTATCAAGATTATAAACTGTTGTATTATATAATGTTTCATCAGTAAAAGTTGCGTTACCTGCTAATTTAGTCCAAATTCCCGTTCCTCCTGCTCCGGGATTATCACCGGAAAGGAAAGTTGTAGGAGTACAAACAGATTTTGCAGGCCCCGCATTAACAACAAATTCATTATTTGTAACCGCAACATCATCGGATAATTGACAAGTTCCGTTTGTAAGAGTCCAAGTTAATGTATTTGTTCCGGTGTTAAGTCCGGTAACGGTTGTTGTAAAGTAAGTATCATTTCCAAAAGCTCCTGTTCCTCCACTTACAGTCCACTTACCTGAACCTTTTGTCGGCGGAGAAGCTATAAGTGTAGCATTAGAAATACAAAGCTCTTGATTAACACCTGCATTAGGATTACTTGGATTGTCATTTGTAATTAATACTGTTGTTTGATTACTGCAATTTCCGTCAGTTACAGTCCATACAAATGTATTAGAGCCAAGATCTAAGCCCGTAACTCCTGTATCATATGCGGTAGGACTTGCTATTATTGCACTCCCTGCTGTTTTTGTCCATAATCCGGTGTTCGGGGTAGGATTAGTCGCATTCAAAGTTCCGAAATTAAAACATATAGTTTGGTCAACACCCGGGAAGTTTGTAGATATTGTATCATTAGAAACAGTCAATTCATCAAAGTCAGAACAACCTGATCTTACAATAGTCCATCTTAAAATATTTACATTTCCTAAGGCTAATCCGGAAACAGAAGTGTTAAATAAACTTTCGCTTGCAAATACTCCGGCTCCGTTTTGTACTGTCCATGTACCATTACCGGTAATCGGGTCATTAGCATTAAGATTAGCGGTGTTAACACAAGTAGTAATATCTATACCTGCTTTTGCATCAACAGTATTATTTGTAACTTCGATATCTGCATTTGAAGAACAAGCACCTTTTGTAAGCGTCCAAATAAACACACTTGCACCGGACGGCATATTGCTAACGGTTGTATTAAATAATGTTTCGTCTGCAAACATTACACCTGCGGCAAATGTAGTCCATTTTCCTGTTGCACTGTATAAATCAGGGTCGTTACCTATTAATGAAGCATTCGGAGTACAAACATTTGTTAAAGCTGCATTTGCAGTAGCAGTTACAGTATTATTTGTAATATTAATGATAGTCGTGCTTTGGCAAGTATTTTTAGTCATAGTCCACTCGAAACGACTTGTTCCTTCAAGTATTCCTGTTACAAGTGAATTATAAACACTTGTAGTTTGTACAGTTCCTGAACCGTTCAATCGTTTCCAAACTCCTGTTCCTACAAGCGGTTGAGTTGCACTCATATTTGTAGTACCTGAACAAGTTTCAATATCTGTAGCAACAGCATAATCAGGCATATCATTGGTTACAACAACATCGTCAAATATACTGCATAATGAATTTGAAACCGTCCAACGGAAAGTATTACTTGCCTGCATTAATGCAGTTACTTGCGTTGTTCTTAAAGTGTTATCTACAATAGTTGCAGTTGTACCGATTGGTGTCCAAGTACCTTGTCCGATAGTTGGTGCAGTAGCATTTAATGTAGCTGAATAAGCACATAATATTTGAGCATCACCAGCTTCAGAAGTTACAGTATTATTTGTAAGAACAACATTATCGCTATGGTTACAAATACCTTTTGTAAGTGTCCACATGTACTCATTATTGTTCTGTACAAGACTTGTAACTGTTGAATTATAAAGTGTAGGTGTTGTTATAAATATAGAACCACTTACAACCGACCATAAACCAGTTTCGTCAAATGCCGGTTGATTACCGTTTAATGTTCCTGTTGTAGAACAAAGATTAGTTTGGTCGTTATCTGCATCAGCTACTACCGAGTTATTAGTAATAGTTACAAAAGCATCTACCGGGCAAGCTCCTTTTGTAGCAGTCCATTTCAAGATATTATCATCGGCACTTAAACCAGTAACTGTTGTATTATACAATGTTTCATTCGTAAAATTTGCTGTTCCAGAAGATACAGACCATATACCAGTACTTCCAGCAAGGTTATCACCATCAAGAGTTGTTGTTGTTGAACAAACCTCTTGATTTGCACCTGCGGAAAGTGTAAATGCTACACTGTTTATCAAAACTTCGTCATAAGAAGTACAAGAATTTTTGGTAACAGTCCAACGTAAAGTATTAGTACCCGGAGCAAGACTTGTAACTGTAGAGTTATATAATGTTGGTGTAGTTATTGAAGAACCACCTGTTGTTACAGTCCATATTCCAAATCCGGAATAATTAAGTGCAAGTAAATTAGCCGAAGTGGAACATAAAGTTTGGTCGCCTCCTGCATTTGCATTATTAGAATTATTTGTAATAATTACATCGTCGGAATCAGAGCAACCACCTTCTGTTACAGTCCAAGTAAATGTATTTCCAAACGGGTTTAAGTTTGAAATCGGAGTTGTATAGAAAGTTGTATTACTAATGGTAGCACCTGTTGAATTAGTCCATACTCCTGTTCCGGTGAATGGTGAAACAGTTAGAGGGTCAATAGCACTTAAAGTTCCTGAGTTTGCACAAATATCTTTGTCATTTCCTGCATAAGCAGTAAGGGCATTATTTGTTATAAGCAATACATCTGACAACGAGCAATTATTATTTGTAATTGTCCATGCAAATTGATTTAATCCCACATCAAGAGTTGAAACAGCACTTAAATTCGCTGATGAAGTTGCTATTGTAGAACCTCCGCCACTTTGAACAGTCCATACTCCCGTTCCTATAACAGGGTTATTTGCAAGCAATGTTGTTACATTTGTACAAACTTCCTTATTGGCTTCGGTTGCCGGAGCAGTAGGTAAATCATTAGTTAATATTGCATCATCAGTAGCAACACAGTTGTTTCTTGTAACAGTCCAAGTAAATGTATTCGGTCCTTGTACTAAGTTTGCAACAGCTGAATTGTACAATGTTGGAGTTGTTATAGTTGCAGTACTTCCTGTTGTCCAAACACCGGTTCCCGGTGTAGGATTATCTCCGAGCAATGTACCAGAAGCACTACATAATGTTTGTGGAAGTCCTGCATCAACTGTAAAGTAGTAGTTTTTCACAAATATATCAGTAAAATCACTACAAGTTGAATTTGAAACTGTCCACCTGTATGTATTTACAGGTCCTGTCGGTATTCCTGTTACAGTAGAATTATAAACTGAAGTTTGGTCAATAGTTCCTGTTCCTACAGGGTTAGACCATAGTCCTGTTGCAGAACCGGGGTTATTTCCTGTTAAAGTAGCAGTGCCATCACAACTGTTAATATCAGTAGCAGTAGCAACAACTGTTTCATTAGTTATTTTCACATTATCAATATCACTACAAGCACCTGAAGTTACAGTCCATTGTAGTTCGTTAATTCCGAGTGCAAGATTTGAAACACTTGAATTATATAATGTAGGAGTTGCAATATTTGCACCTATCGGCGACAATACTGTCCACATTCCGTCTCCTTTAAATGGAGTAACTGAAAGTGGGTTTATCGCATCAAGGTTAATTATAGTTGCACATACTGTTTTATCAGAACCTGCATCAGCAAAAACTTGATTGTTTACTATTGTAACAGGAGCTGAATTTGAACAACTGCCTGATGTAATAGTCCAAACAAAAATATTAGTTCCGGCTGAAAGACCTGTTATAGAAACTGCATAGCTTGTTAAGGCACTAAAAGAGCCACCACCTGCAGAAATTGTCCACAATCCTGTTTCACTTCCTACTGGTTGCGTACCTTCAAGACTAACATTCCCATCACAAACTTCTCGATTTGCAGGAGTTGGAAGACTAATAGCTACAGAAACTGAATTATTTATTATTGAAACTTCATCAAAATCAGAACAATCACCTCTTGTAACCGTCCAACGGAAATTATTTACTCCATTGTTAAGTCCTGTAACAGCACTGCTGAATAATGTATTATCAGCAATTACTGAACTTCCAGCAAGTTTAGTCCAAAGTCCTGTTCCGGCTGTGGGGTCTTCTCCTGCAAGTGAAGTAGAAGAAGAACAAATCGGTTGGTCTGCTCCTGCTGTTATTGTGAAACTGTTATTAGTTATAAGAACATCATCAGAAAGACTACAAGTATTGTTAGTCAAAGTCCATGTATAAGTATTTATTCCCGGATTAATTGCACTAACTGTATTTGTAAAATTAGTATCATCACTAAATGTACCTGCTCCACCAGCTACTTCCCACAAACCTGTTCCTTTGGTTGCAGGTGCAGCAATAAGTATTGCAGAGTTTGTACAAATATCTTGATTAACTCCGGCATTCGGTGTACTTGGGTTGTCATTAGTGATTATTACAGATGTAGTATTACTGCAATTTCCATCGGTAACTGTCCAAGTGAATGAATTAGTACCAAGGTCTAAATTAGAAATTGTAGTATTAAATAATGTAGTATTGAATATTGAAGCTCCACTGATAGTTGTCCAAGTTCCTGAATTAGGAGTCGGGTTTGTAGCATTCATTGCAGCATTCGGACTACATACTGTTTGAGGAACACCTCCAAAGTTTGTAGTTATTGTATCATTAATAAGAACTACTTGGTCGAAATCTGAACAACCTGCATTTGTGATTGTCCAAGTAAGCATATTATTATATGAAAGCCCCGTAACAGCACTGTTAAATAGAGTTGCTGTTGTTACAACACCTGTTCCATTTGAAGTAACCCATTTTCCTGTTCCCGGCGTTGGGTCATTAGCGTTCAAATTAGCAACACTTCCACAGGTTGTTTGGTCTAAACCGGCTTTTGCAATTACAGTATTATTGTTAATTACAATATTGTCAGTTGAAACGCAAACACCTTTTGTGAGAGTCCAAGTAAACATTGTAGAACCGGCAGATAAACTACTTACGGTTGTATTAAACAGAGTTTCATTTGCGAATACAGGTCCGACTGCTGCGGTTGTCCATTTACCGGTTGCGTTATATAAATCAGGGTCGTTTCCGATTAATTGAGCAACCGGAGTACAAACATTTACAGAAGCTGCACTTACGGCAGATGTTACTTCATTATTCACAACGTTTACAAGTACACTATTGCTACATAAATTGTTAGTCATCACCCACTCGAATACGCTTGTTCCGGCAGAAATTCCGGTAACGGTTGTATTATATAAAGTATTTTGAGTCGGTACTCCGCTTCCGCTGATTAATGTCCAAACACCTGTTCCTACTGTATTTTGAGCGGCTGTCATTGTTGTAGCTCCACCACAAGTTTCAATATCGGTAGCAGTAGCCGGAGTTGGCAAATCATTAACTATTGTTACATCAGTGATAGCAGAGCATAAAGTATTTGTTACTGTCCAACGGAAAGTATTATCCCCTTGCTCTAAGCTTGTTACTGTTGAATTGAATAATGTTGCATCAGTAACTGTTGCTGTTGTTCCAACTTTCGACCATGTTCCCGAGTAAATTGTAGGAGTTGCATCTAAAATTGTATTATCAGCACATAATGTTTGAAGTATTCCCGCATCAGATGTTACATAATTATTAGTTAAATCAACACTTTCACTATTGTTACAGATACCTTTCGAGATAGTCCAGCTGTAAGTGTTTGTTCCAAGAACAAGATTTGTTACGGTTGAGTTATAAAGAGTCGGTGTTGTAATATCAGGTGAACCTGAAACAAGTGTCCAAAGTCCGGTTTCATCTGTATCCGGTGCTATTGCTGATAGAGTTGCATTTGTTGAACATAAATTAGTTTGGTCAGCTCCGGCTGTTGCTGTTACAGAGTTATTAGTAATTGTAACGTCAGCTGTTACGGTACAAGCACCTTGTGTAACAGTCCAACGAAGAACATTTGCATCTTCACTTAAATTAGTAACACCCGATAAATGATTTGTATTGTCAGTTACAAGAGCTGTTCCTGTAATTACAGACCATACACCTGTTCCCGGTGCAGGATTGTCTCCGGCAAGGGTTGCTGTTGTCGCACAAACTTCTTGGTCGATTCCGGCAGATAATGGGAATGATAAGCTGTTAATTGTTATGTCTTTGAAACTGATACAAGAATTTTTGGTAACAGTCCATCTTAAAGCATTATTTCCATAATCTAAATTAGTAACCGTAGTATTATAGATAGATTTATCAGTAATTAAAGAATTACCGGAAACGACTGTCCATTCACCTGTTCCGTTTAATCCTGGAACATTTCCGTCAAGAGTTGTTGTTTTAGCACAAACTGTTTGGTCGGAAGCTGTTACTATATGAGAATTATTAGTTATCAGCACTTGGTCGATTGCACTGCAATTTCCTTCTGTTACTGTCCATGTTATTGTATTGATATTAGGAATTAGATTAGAAATAGTTGTAACATAGCTTGTAGCATCAGCATAAGTTTGACCGCCTGTTGAACTCCATTGTCCTGTTCCTATGAAAGGTGCAACGGTGAATGGGTCGGTAGCAGTTAAGTTTGCTGAATTAATACAAACATCTTGTGCCACACCTGCTTCCGCAGATAATTTATTATTTACAATCAATAAATCATCAGATAAACTACATAAATTATTAGTAATTGTCCATGTAAAATGATTATCACCGTAATCTAATGTGTTTACTGTTGAAATAAAGTTAGAAGCCGATACAATATCTCCACCGTCAGTAGTTGTCCAAGCTCCATCTCCTATAATCGGATTTTGAGCACTTATTACAGTAGTTGCATCACAAACCGTTCTATCATTTTCAGTAATAGGCGTTGATGGGTCATCGTTAGTAATAACAACATTATCAGAAGCTACACAGTTATTTCTTGTAACAGTCCATTTAAACTCGTTAGTTTTAAGTTGTAAGTTCGATATTGTTGTATTAAATAATGTATTATTTGTAATATTAGCAGGTCCTCCGTCGGCGATTGTCCATACACCTGTTCCCGGTGTTGGGTCTTCACCAAGTAATGACCATGTATCGCCGCAAACTGTTGTGTTATTTCCGGCTTCGATAGTAAAGAAGAAATTAGTTATGAAAATTTCAACTGCATCATTACAAATACCGTCTGTGATTCTCCATTCGTATCTGCTTGCAGGTAAACCGGCATTTATTGCAGTTACAGTAGAATTATAGATTGAATTATTTGTTATAGAACCCGAACCACTTAAGATAGTCCATAAACCTGTTCCGCTTCCAGGATTATTACCGGTAAGAGTTACAGTACCGTCGCAAGTTTCAATATCAGTTGCAGCAGCTTTTACATAATTATTTGTAATTTGAACATCATCAGTATCAACGCAAGTACCAAGAGTTACCGTCCAACGGAAAGTATTTACATTGGGGTCAAGACTTGTAATACCTGATGTATTAAGAGTGTTATCAGTAACTACAGCAGAACCTCCGCCTATATTAGTCCAACTTCCGACTCCTTGGAATGGAGGTACTGTTGTTGGATCAACTCCGGTTAAGTTCGTTGAGTTTTGACAAACAATTTGGTCATTGCCTGCTCCTGATAGAACTTTGTTATTAACAATAGTCAATTCAACACTTGAATCGCAAGTACCTTGAGAAATTGTCCATTTGAAAATATTGTTACTCGGTGCAAGACCGTTTACATTAGTTATATAATAAGTATCATTAGAGAATGTACCGCTTCCCGAAGAAACAGTCCATGTTCCTGTTCCATGAACAGGTGAATTTGCTTGTAAACTTACAGAGCTTGTACATATTGTTCTGTCGGCAAGTACAGGAAGAGTAATTACTGCATTATCAGGTAAGTTGTTTGTAACAGTTACATTATCAGAATTACTACAACCATCACGAGTTACGGTCCAAGTAAAGATATTACTTCCTTGTCCAAGACCTATAACGTCGGATACATTTGAAGTAGGGCTTACAACTGTTCCCGAACCGCCTGTGGTAGTCCAAGCACCTGTTCCCGTTCCTGTGGCATCTGCAATAAAAGTATAAGTATCAGCACAAAGAGCTACATTCGGTCCTGCACTAAGTGCAAAAGCATTGTTTGTAACTGTTATTGTAAGATTATCAGAACAACCATTATTTGTAACTTCCCAGTTAAATGTTGCTGTTGTACCTGTTGCGAGTCCTGTTAAAGCACTATTATAAAGAGTATTGTCAGTAAAAGCTCCTGCTCCACTTACAGTTGTCCATAAACCTGAACCACTACCGGGATTGTTACCGGTAAGAGTTACATTATTATCGCAAGTTATAATATCGGTAGCAATAGCTTGTACTGAATTATTATCTATTTGTACCATATCAGAAGCAACACAATCTCCGTTAGTTACAGTCCAAAGGAAAGTATTTGTTCCCGAACTTAAATTAGTAACCGGTGAATTTTCCAAAGTAGTATTTGAAATTATTGCTGTACTTCCACCAATAATTGACCATGTTCCTGTTCCTTGATTAGGATAAATAACACTTGGGTCGGTTGATAGTAAGTTTGTTGTTGTTGCACATACTGCTTGGTCTGTACCTGCGGCTGCGGCAACTTCATCATTAGTAATTGTTATTTGTGCAATAGAACTACAAGTTCCTTGCGTAAGTGTCCATTCGTATATATTCATACCCGGATCAACTCCGGTAACAGTAGTTTGGTAATTTGTATCATTAGAGAATGTTCCATCTCCGCTTACAACTGTCCATTTACCTGTTCCGTAAACCGGAGAATTAGCTTGCAGATTAACTGTGCTTGCACAGATGTCTCTGTTTCCTGCCGAAGGCAAGGTAATTACAGCTACATCAGGCATATTGTTAGTAATTGAAACATCAGCAGAGTTTACACAAGCGTCTTTTGTAACAGTCCAACGATAAGTGTTAGCACCTTGTCCTATTGCTGTAATAGCGGAAGTATTTAAAGTACTGTTTGCTATAGTTCCTGTTCCACCTATTTTAGTCCAAATTCCTGTTCCTGTTCCCGGACTGTCAGCAACAAATGAGTAACTGTCAGCACATTGAACAACATCAGGTCCGGCACTAAGTGCGAATAAGTTATTAGTTACACTTATATTTATATTATCAGAGCAACCGTTGTTAGTAACTTGCCAGTTTAATGTGGCAGTTGTACCAACAGTAAGTCCTGTTACAGTTGAATTATAAAGTGTATTATCGGTAACTGCTGCTGCACCGCTTACATTTGTCCATAAACCTGAACCTGAACCCGGATTGTTTCCGCTTAATACATCAGAAGTAAGACAAGTTATTACATCGCTTGCAATAGCTTTTACTGAATTATTTGAAACTATAACATCATCGGTATCAGTACAAGAGCCAAGTTTTACAGTCCAACGGAAAGTATTAGCTCCTGCACTCAAGTTAGTTACATTCGTAATTTCAGTAGCACTGTTATTAATAATTGCAG
>JAOZMN010000630.1 GCA_029934265.1 Bacteroidales bacterium | reverse complement strand
AACCGGATACTTTTCAACCGGAATTACCGGTACTTTTTCAACCGAAATATACAATCTACTTTTACAGGAAAATTACTAATATCGTTTATTCCTCTGTTTTTTACTTTTACGGTTACAAGTTCGGAATTTGTATAATTTGTTGTACAACCCAAATAATCCGGAGTTGTCAATTCTATCATTTCAAGTCCCGGGTCTGTATAAATCAGTACATTATCAATATTCCAACTTTTGCCGGCAGTACTTCCTTCGTTTACAAAACGGAAACGTACTCTTGCACTTGATTTATCGGCAACTATTGCAGTAATATCAAGAGTTGTTTCCATTGGTACGGCATAAGTTCCAATATCTCCGGAGCCTTCGGTTACATCGCTATATGCTTCTATCCAAGTTGCTCCATTATCCGGACTGACTTCTACATAACAATGAATTAGCTCTACATCGTCCCAGTAATGCTCGAATTTTAATTTTACGGAAGTTCGACCTACGCAATTCATTGCAGGTGTCATTATGTAAGCATTATTTATAGAAGAAGCTTGTGTATCAAGGAATTTGGCATAATTCGGTCCGCTTGTGGTGGTAAAAACAGGTGTATTTGTAAACGACCAATTTAATGTTCCTGTTATTGACGCACTTGTCCAGCCGGAGGGGGTTGAGCTTGTATTGAAATTTTCGTTTATTAGTATTTGTCCGAAAATAGAGTTTGTTGCAAATATTAATGCAAAAAGTATGAATTTTTGTAGATGTGTTTTCATAATGAAAATATTAAAATTTGAAGGAAGTAACTGCTTTTACAAGACTTTAAATATTACAACAAAGTTGCATAGTAAAGAATCTTTAATTTTTACGAAAATAAACAAATTTACAATACAAGTCAAATTTAATAACCTCAACAATTGTATATTTGGATTATGGTTATTTATTTATTTTAAACAAAGTGTTATTTAATTAATTGTAAATAAGTGTTTTATTCGTCTAATTATATTTATAGTTTGTATGAAAATAATTTATTATAAAACAAGAAACACTTTCATATTCAAAATATGAAAGTGTTTCTTGTTAATAATGAAATTTTCACAACAGGGTTGGATAAATTACTAAATTTTATGTGTTTTAATATTCATTAAATTAATATATCAAAACTTTGATTATTCATGTTTAAAATGAATTTTATAAATAAGCTTTTGTTATCCAAAACTTTTTGGCTCAAGTTTGAAATTGAGTTGTTTTTTTGTATCTTTACAAAAAAAC
>JAOZMN010000265.1 GCA_029934265.1 Bacteroidales bacterium | reverse complement strand
CGACCTTTTTATGGGGCAAAGCCGTATTTATAACGTTCTTATTATATGATTGTTATATAAATATTGACACGGAAAAACTTTTGTAACAGTACTTAGACAGTTTGTCAATGTACAATTTATTAATTCCATAATAGAACAGAAAACAAAAAAACACACCTTTTAGAATTATTAAAACAGGCAAAGGTCAGAAATTTTATATTTGTCAATTTATTTTGTTTTAATTACCTTTGTTAAATTCCGTATATAATCGGGCGAAAGCAAAATCGTAAATCCACAATCAAAAATCTTCAATCAAAATGACGGCTTGGGAACAAATAAAAATCGGATTTAAAAGTTATTCTTTGGCGACAAAACTTGCATTCAGTAAGAAATTTATTGTTTTTATGATATTTCCTTTGTTGCTGAATGTCGCATTGCTTTGGTTCGGACTGGATTTTATTTCAGAGCTTACCGAAAAAACACAAACAGCTTTTTCCGATTATGTAAATATTGAAAAAGGCGATTTTTGGGGAGCTGAATATCTTAAATCGGCACTTTCGGGATTTATTTGGCTTGTAATTAAAATATTATTTTTCGTAATATTCGCATATACAGGCGGATACATTATAGTAATAATATTATCTCCTGTTTTTTCCGTAGTTTCGGAAAAAACAGAAAAATATGTAACAGGAAAGAATATTGACGTAGCTTTCAGCGTTAAACAATTATTCAAAGATATTTTAAGAGGATTGATAATTTCATTAAGAAATTTTACGATTGAAAATTTGATAATGATTGTCGTTTTTATAGTTGGTTTTATTCCTGTTATAGGTTTTATCGGACCGTTTTTTATGTTTTTCGTTACTTCATATTTTTTCGGATTTTCTTATATGGATTTAACAAATGAAAGACGAAAACGCACTGTAAAACAGAGTGTTGTGTATGTTTGGAAATATAAATGGGTAGCAATGGCAAACGGTACTTTTTTTTCTTTGGCACTTTTTATTCCGCTTTGCGGAGTATCGGTATCGGCTTTTATTGCAATAATATCGGTAATTGCAGGAACAATTTCAATGATAGAAATAGAAAGAAAAACTGACAATGAACAAATTACAATGAACAATTTACAATGAACAAATTACAATTATTAATCAATTATTCAGTTAATATGAAATTAAAAACAATAATAATACTGACACTTACTGTGTTGTCAGTGGTTTCAATATCAAGTTGCAAGGTGAGTCAAAAAAAACTTGAAAAACAAAGACTCGATTCATTATTAACTCGGTCAAAAGTAGAGTTAAATTCTTTGTTGAGTGATACTTGTACAAAAACTCTTGATGAAAAAGAAAAAACACTGGCGACAATAAAATCCTACCAACTCCGAAATTTGGAAGTAGGTGAGTTAATAAATAAAACGGAAAAAAAACTTATCGGGGAGAAAAAAGCAGAGCTTGAAAAAGAAGAAGTAGAACGTCAAAAAAAGCATAATGAAGAATTAGAATTAAATAAAGTAAAGAAAATTACGAAAACTTTATCTGAAAAATTAGAAAATAATTTTCAAGAAATAGCAGAAGCAGAAAATAATTCCCAAGCCGATAAATTGATAAGAGAAACGCTCGAATATTTTATCACAGACCAAGCAAACGTACTAATTATTATAGGTGAATTTAACGGCGAAAAAGATTACGAAAAACCAACCACAATAATTAAATATCTGAATTTAATAAAAGATACCCGAAAAAGTATCAATAAAATTGAAAAAATACATTACCAAAACGACAAAATAAAATTACTCGAATTGAAACGAAAATAAGCTAAGTATTCTTGAGTTCGGTATAAAAAGACCCTAAGGGTCTGGGCAAACCATATTTGTAAAAACCTAACAATCAAGTTTTTATATAAAAGTTGATGCGAAAAAACTTTTGTATTAGTATTTAGACTCTTACTTAATTGTGAAAAATATGAAAAAATATATAACTGTAATAATTTTATTGACAATTACACTTAATTTATCCGCACAAGAATTAAGTCCGGTAAGGAAACAAGCAATGGATTCACTTGCACTCGAAAAGGTAAGAGACCTCAGTAAATATATAAGTATCATAGGAAATAAAGATACGGATTGGTCGGAGGCAAACAGGGTGATAGAGCGTGCCTTAGAACTTTTTATGCCCGAAAGTTCAATCGGAGTTTCAACACTTTCATCAAATCAAATAATATACTATCAAATAGCGAAATATTTTGAACGTTTGATGCAGTTAAATTACGATAAAATTAAAATTGAATGGTATAAAATTCAGTATATAAGTGATTTAATAAAACAACCGGACGGAAAATATGTAGGTGTTATCACAATTTATCAGCGTTTTGAGGGAACAACCGAAGAGGGCATAAAATATGTTGATACCACAAAGAAAGATATTACAATTTACGTTGAACGCAAAACAACTCAAATAGACGGAATTAAAGTCGGATTTTGGGACGTTCTGCTTGGCGATATAAAAGTCAGTGAAACTTCTCGATAAAATCAGAAATTTCAAAGACTTGAATTTATAAGTTTTAATCTGTATTTTGTTCCTTTTCTGTACAGAATAAATCCAATTACAATCATTATCAGCGAAATAAATATAGAAATCGACTTGTTTGCTGATTCTTTTGCAGTAATTTGATTATCGGACGAAAAAAACATTTCGGTTTTTCCGTCTTTCGGATTTGAAATAATATCATTTTGTAAACTACCTTTTACAATAACTTTTTCTCCTGAATTTAAAAATTCTTTAACAATTATAAACTGCATCTTTTCATCGGAATTTGTTTCTGCTATGTTAAATGTCGTATCAGCATAACTTGCAACTATCGGAATAATTTTCCCGTTTTTATTTGAATAACCGATTTTTCCTTGATAATTTATTTTCCTGTGAATGCCGATATCTTCCGGCAATATATCTATTCGTATTTTTTTATTTTTCGAACTCAAAAAAAGATTTTCGGCTTGATAATTTTCTTCATACAAAATTTTCTCTTCCTTCCCTTGTTTGAGTTTTAAAATTATACTGCCTTTTATTATCGGAATATTTGTTCCGAACATTTTTTGTGGTATAGAATCTTCTGCTGTTATAGTTCCTTCGATAAGAATTTGTTTTTTTTTATCCGCCAAATTTAGATTTTCCAAATTTACAGTTTTCCCGGTATAGACTTCCGTTTTGATAAAAAACAAACTCATTAAAAGCCCGAAAATTCCAAAAATAAATATTGAACCTCCAATCGAACGTTCTTTAATTTGTTTTCGCCATTGTTTATAACTTACTCCTTTGGGAGGCAGGTCGTATTTTACTGAAAACATCTGTTTTTTTTGATTTGAAAATTATTTTAGAAACAGCTTGAAGACTTTATAAATATTGATAAAAAAAGCAATTTGTGTATTCTACTAAATTTTAACTCCAAGTACCAAAATGTCATCAATTTGTTCGTATGGCTCTCCTGTTTTGCTTGGAAAATTTTGCCATTTTTTAAGCTCTTCTTCAAGTATTTCTTTTTGCCTTATAAACGATTTATCCTGAATACTGAGTAACAAAGTTTTAAACTGTTTGGACAAGAATTTTTTACCGTGTTCTCCTCCAAATTGGTCAATATAACCGTCGGAAAATATTATTAATCGGTCATCTTTTTGAAGCTGTATATCGTGAGTTTTAAAGGACTGAGTCTTGCGTGGATGAACACCTATCGGCATCTTATCGGGTTTGATATGAATTAAATCGTAAGTTTTTGCCTCGTTTGCTTCCGATTTCATTTTACGAATAATATAAAGCGGATTGTTTGCTCCGGAAAATTGAATCTTTTTATTTTCTAAATCGAAAATATACATGGCAGCATCCATTCCATCTTTCGAACCTCCTTTTTCCCCTGTCTGTCGTAGTGAAGTTATTACTTTTTCTCGCAACTTATCCAATATTTCGCCGGCTGTAATATTGTCCGGAGCTTTTATTACAATTTCATTCAAAAAGGCAATACCCAAAACACTCATAAATGCTCCGGGAACTCCGTGTCCTGTGCAATCTGCTGCTACAATTATTATTCGTTCTCCTTTTTTTGCTATCCAGTAATAATCACCGCTTACAATTTCTTTGGGCTTGTATAATATAAAGTGTTCGAGCGAATCGCCCAAGGTTTCACCCGGAGGCATGAGTGCTGTTTGTATTCTGCTTGCATAAGTAATTCCGTCGGTTAAATCTTGCTTTTGTTTTTCAATTCGGTCTTTTTGTTTTTCGATTTGAATTTTTTGAGAAACGATTAATTTTATTTGAGCTTTTGAAAATCTGTTCAAGAAAAATTGTGTTTCAAAAATAATTAAAACTGCGGCAAACATACTTACGTATTTTGTAAATTTAAGATGAAAATGAGCTTCCTTTGCATCTATATATGCCGGCAATTCTATTGAAAACAAATAAACGGACAAAAAAACAAAAAATAAAAAGAAAATCATCTCCAAAACTACGAATTGTTTGGTAGTCAAGGGAATAATTCCCCACGCTTTTATTTGCATTTCGGATTGCGACGACATATTATTAAATTTAA
>JAOZMN010000629.1 GCA_029934265.1 Bacteroidales bacterium | reverse complement strand
AAAATAAATTTCATCATCTTTAAGCATAATATTTCTCGATTGAAAATCTCGAAATAAAAAATATGACCTGTCGGCTTTGAGCAGAAAATCAGTAAAAGTTTTAAAATCGTCTTCGAGATATTGCTCATCGAAAGAAATATCTGCAAGTTTGAGAAAAAAATATTTAAAATAATTCAAATCCCACATTATTGATTGCCTGTCGAACTCAGCTCTCGGATAGCATACGGAATAATCTAAATTTTCACGTCCTTTAAACTGAATTTCAATTAAATTATCTATAACTTTTTTATAAATATCGGTAAGTTGTTTTTCAAAACTATCTTGTTTATTTATAAAATCAAACAAGGTTAAATCACCTAAATCGGATTGAAAATAAATATCTGTTTTTTCGTCTTTGAAAATAAGTTCAGGTACATTAATTGCGAGCTTTTTGAAATGATTTGCAAGATAAAAAAAAGCTTTATTTTCACGTTTGTCGGCACCGACGGTTGCTATAATATTTTCATTATTTCCGTATATACGAAAATATTGTCGAGATGAACCGGATACAGGTAATTTTTCGATTTTTTCGGGTTTTACTCCAAAAACAGATTTATATAAATTGTTTATTTTTTCTTTAATCATAATATTTTTTATGCAAAAGTATTTTTTTTTTTATTTTTACACAATTTTAAGGTCTTCGACCTTTTAATGTGGGATAAAATCGTATCTATAATATAAGTGATTGACTATTTTTGATTGTATATTTACGATTTGGCTTTCGCCTGATTAATAATGGTTTTATAACTTGAGTTTCCTTAAAAATAGTTCAACAAGTAGTTCAAGTGCCTGTTTTTATGAATATTGTAGCATTTTACAAGTGGAACTTCATTTATTTAATGAGTATCCTCAAAATATTTAAGTATTTTTGCTATAACCCTTGTATTATAATGGATTGAATACAATTATTGATAAAATCTATAGTAAAATAAAGAAAAAACGACATGTCAAAATAAAAATTAAGGAAACTCAAGTTTTATAAATATTGTATATGCAAATAATTTTGTTATAGTACTTACTAACAATATGATTGTTGTGCGAATACGGAAAATTTAATAATATAAGTACCCTAATAAAAAATTTTACACATTTACTTGTTCGTAACAAACTAATTTATAAATGTTTGCGAATAGTAAGCAACATTGAATAGGTCGCAGACCCTCCGCTCGGCGTAGATTAAGCGATAGCGTATCTACGCCGAAACAATAAAGGT
>JAOZMN010000264.1 GCA_029934265.1 Bacteroidales bacterium | reverse complement strand
ACCTGATAATTTTATTACTGATTACAAATGCGGAATTACGTCAAATAATGATTTTGATAAATTTCTTACGGATATTAAAAATTTGTATTTCGATAATCAAAAAATTAAGCAATACGGAGAAAACAATTTTAAATATCTCGAAAAAAATCATAATATTAAATACATTGCCGAAAAGTTTTACAATCAAATAATGAGTTTATGATAAAACTATCTTTTAAAAATATAAAATTTTTAAAGTTTGTAAATCGTATTCCGATAATAAAACATTTTTTTATTCTGAAAATCAGTAAAAGTTTTACTGAAATTAAAGATAACAAAGTTCTTGAAAAATTTTATAAAGACATTTACGTTCAAAGTCGAACATCGAAAAAAACGGAAGATAATCGTTTCAAAAATTTAGAAAATTTGACTTTGAAGTATTTGAAAGAAAATAAATATAATTACATTCACGACATTGCAGTATCAAGCGGAATTACATCAAATAATTTGTATGATTTTTTGGAAAAAAAATTTGTTAATTTCAATATGGATATTTCCGACAAATATTCAAAAGTATATGTAAAACAAGGAATTACAACAAAAATTTTCGATGAAGACAAAAATCTTGTTTTTGCTTATTTTTTATGTTTTTTTGGCGGAGACAAAAATATATTTTTTCCTTTTACGGTGCTGTTGTATAAAATTATAAATATATTTTTGAGTAAATTTCAATACGATTACATACAATATTTATTTCACCCCGAGATTTTAAAAAAAGTTTCTCGAAAAGAAATTAAAATTAGCGAATACGATATTTTTACAACTCAAATTTCGGAAAAATATACATTTGTGCGAGCAATGAATATTTTAAATATCGGATATTTTCCGGAAGAAAAATTATTGCTTGCTGTTAATAATATTAAAAATTCATTACAAGAGGGAGGAGTTTTTTTAGTTGGCAGGACTTCCGCAGACAATGAAAATAATGTAAGTTTTTTTAAGAAGATAAATAATAAACTTATTCATTTAGAGGGTTTTAATAAAGGAAGTGAAATTAAAAAATTGATATTAAAATAAATGAAATTTCTTGTTATAGCCCCTCGTTTTCATACAAATCTTTATTACAGAGTAAAATCTTTGCAAGATGCAGGACATCAAGTTAAAGTTTTGGTACTTTATAAAGGAAAATCCGAATTTTACGAAGGAATTGACATTGGAAAATTAGAACTGTCATTTTTGAGTAAATTAACAGGAAAAATAATAAGATTGTTCAAAAAAAATTATCTTAAAACCGCTTTGGAATTTCGTTTGGAAACACCAAATAAAGAACTTCGGAAACAAATTAAAAATTTCCGTCCCGATGCCGTTTTACTCAAAGCATATCAAAATGCACTTGCACTTAAAACATTATTTTGGGCAAAACGATGTAAATCAAAAGTTTTTATGCTTACCCAAACAACTTTCACACATATAAAAGGCTCAACAAAACTTTTTAAATTGAATATTTTACTTTTCAAAAAAATGGGAGTCCACGCTTATATTACTCCTATCCTTGAAAACTATGAAGCATTTAAAAAAAACGAAATTGAAAATGTATATTATGTTCCTTTTGTTTTTCCGGAACAAAAGATTATAAAATATAACAATAAAGAAATAAAAATTATTTCGATAGGAAAATTTGTAAAACGAAAAGACCATTTACTTTTATTGAAATCAATTTTGGAATTAAGCGAAAAATTTCCTGTAAAACTTACAATTTTCGGTGAAAAAGCTGACAAAAATTATTATGACAAAGTAATTAATTTTATTAAAGAAAATAAACTTAAAAATATCGTTAAAATAAATTTGAATATTTCTTATAATGAAATACTTAAAGAATATTCCAAGCATGATATTTTTGTACTGCCGAGCTATGCCGAGCCTGCCGCATATTCTATCGTTGAGGCTATGGCAAACGGTTTACCCGTAATTTGTTCCGACCAAAACGGAACAAAATTTTATATAAAAGAAAATGAAAACGGATATATTTTTAAAGCTCAAAATTCAAACGATTTGACTCAAAAACTTACTTTATTTTGTTCCGACAGGCAAAAAATATCCGAAATGTCCAAAAAATCAATATATTTGTCAAAGAAAAATCATAATCCGGTAAATTTCAGTAATTCGATATTAAAATTATTATAAATGAAATCATCGAGTTTTCATAAAATAAGTGCAGATAAAACAAATGTTTTTTATAAAATATTTGCAAGGTTTGTGCATACTCCACTAAATATAATTAATAATAGTCATCAATTAAAAGACATTGACGAAAATATAAAACAGTCAAGATTTGCATTAAATTATTTAATCGAACAATATCCAAAATTAGATAAAAATTCAAGCCCCGCACGTAAATTATCAGATTTATTTTGGCTAAATTTAGATTGGCATATATTAAAAAAAGAGTTTGGAGAAATTAATATTTTGGATATTGGCTGTGGCTCAGGAGGATATTATAATAAACTGCAAGAATATTCAGATAATAAAATTAATGAGTATTATGGTTTAGACATAAAAAGTAATGAAAATTGGAAATCATTAACAGAAAATAATAATAGTATTAAATTTAAGAAATATAATGGAACTAATATTTACGGTCTAATTCCGGAAAAAACTAATTTAATAATCTCACAATCAGCAATAGAGCATTTTATTGAAGATATTACAATTTTTAAGGAAATTGCAAGTTTTATTAAAAACAGTAAAAATGCAATTACTCAAATTCATTTATTTCCTTCGGCTGAATGTGTGAAATTATACCCTTTCCATGGGGTTAGACAATATACACCTCGTACAATTTCTAAAATAACAAGATTGTTTTCTGAGTTTTCTGAAGTTGAATTGATTAGTATGGGGGGTGAAGAGTCCAATAAAATACATATAAACTATATCCTTAATGGTATTTTCAAAAAAGACATCAGGGAAATAAAATCAGAAAAATACGAACAGGAATGTTTTAATGCAATAAAGAAAGATTTAATTGCAAAAAACACAAAAGAAATTTCTTTTTATGCACTTATAATAAAGACTTTAAAAAGATGAATGAAGTTAAAACAACATCATATAAATATGGCAACGAATATCAAAATAAACAAGTCCAAAAATATAAAAACAGAGATGAAAACCATTGGAAATATAGAGTAAAAATATTTAACAAACTTTTAGAAGAACAAGTTTTACCGATATTTTCAGACAAAGATAAACAAGATATTACAGTTGTAGATATTGGGTGTTCGATTGGTACTTTTGCATTAGAAGCGGCAAGAAGAGGTTATGATGCTACCGGAATAGATTTTGATAAACAAGCTATTGGAATTGCAAAAAAACTTGCAGTAGAAGAAAATGTAGGTGTTGAATTTATTTGTGGAGACATTTCTGCAGAAATTAATTTTAATAAAAAAATAGACATCGCGGTTTGTTTCGATATTTTCGAGCATCTGCATGATGATGAAATAGGTGCGTTTTTACAAGCAATAAAAAACAGATTATCAGAAAAAGGAGTGATTTTATATCATACATTTCCAA
This sequence comes from Bacteroidales bacterium, assembly GCA_029934265.1. Classification (GTDB taxonomy): domain Bacteria; phylum Bacteroidota; class Bacteroidia; order Bacteroidales; family JAADGE01; genus JAOZMN01. Next base: position 1,031 of record JAOZMN010000264.1, on the reverse strand, counting down.
CTCAATTTGATTATATTTTTTTTGAAAATAAGCTTTTATTTATTCCCCTTATTCCGTTTTCAATTTTAGGAAAGATTTTTTTTGAAAAATTTGTAAAAATATATGCTTCAAAAATAGATGTTATTTTAATTTTGTTTAAAGGAAAAAACGATAAGGAACTTATAAAGACTAAAGCACATTGTAATCCGACAACAAAAACAAGACTTTCAGAAGTATTAGAACGAGCCGGTTTTCAAAATAGATTTATTGAAGTTTCCCAACTTTATGATTTTTGGAAAATAAGACAGAAAATATTCAAAAGGTACGTAGTAAGCTATCGGAATTTATATGGAGTTGCACACCCTCATAAAAAATGAAAATGAATTGGTTTTATAAAAGCAGAGAAGAACGAAGTCGATGGCTTACTGAAAGATTTGGAAGTCAAATTTCAAAATCAGAAAGTTTACTTGACGTTGGTTGTTATAATCAATATTTAAAAGAGTTTGTTTCGGACAAAATTAAATATACAGGTATAGATATTGCAGGCAAACCTGATATTTTTATAAATTTAGATGAAATTGAAAAATTACCCTTCAATAATAACCAATTTGATACAGTAATTTGTGCCGATGTACTGGAACATTTAGAAAACATACATCTTGTGTTTGATGAACTATGTAGAATTTCCGCAAAATATGTAATAATAACATTACCAAATTCTTATTCAATTATTCCTGAATTTTTAAAAGGTAAAAAATATACAAAAAAGCAAGATAAGCTTAAACAGTTTGGTAAGTATTCCAAATTTTATGGTTTACCATTAGAAAAACCGGAAGATCGACATCGTTGGTTTTTTGCATTCGATGAAGCACACGATTTTATTGAATACAGAAGTAAAAAAAGTAATTTTACAATAGATATAATAGAAAGTGAATACAAATATGAAAAAAAATCTTTTTTTGCGGGTATGTTTTTTTCAATACTGAGAAAAATAAATAAAAATCTTGTGTATAAAAATATAATAGTATTATTAAAATTTAATTCTTAATTGT
>JAOZMN010000628.1 GCA_029934265.1 Bacteroidales bacterium | reverse complement strand
CTGTGTATTCAAATTCCGCCAAAAATGTAGGTGTAGGAATAAACACTCCGGAAGATAAATTTCATCTGAAACTATCCGGTAACGAAGGTTTGCTTATAACCGGTACTTTTAATAACACAGCTGTTTTACCCGACAGAGGAGCAGGAACTCGAATGACTTTTTATCCTTCAAAAGCGGCTTTCCGTGCCGGAAGAATTGAAAATCAACCTACATACTGGGACAATACAAATGTCGGATTATACTCTGTTGCTTTCGGTTACGACACAGAAGCCTCCGGAGATTATTCTTTTTCAGGAGGGAAAAACAGTCGCTCGCCTGCTTATTGTTCGTTTTCTTACGGAGAAACAAATAAAGCTTTAAGCGTATATGCAACAGCTTTCGGGCAAAATAATACTGCGGCAGGACTATGTTCTTTTTCCACAGGCGAAAACACAATCGCAAATACTTATACTGAATTTACCGTTGGTCGTTTTAATAAATCCATAGGAGGAACTCCGGCAGCATGGATTGCAGACGAATCTGTATTTACAATAGGAAACGGAACCGGTAATTTCAATAAATCCAATGCTTTTGTAGTACTAAAGAATGGGAAAGTAGGAATTTCACTTGGAGCAAATGCACCGAGTTACACCCTCGAAGTAGGAACAAACGGGGACGGAACAGAAGCAAGAGCAAATGCTTGGAATACCTTTTCAGATAACCGTTTCAAAAAAAATATTTCTATAATTGAAAATCCTGAGAAAATACTTAATTCAATAAACGGATATTATTATTATTGGAATCCCGGCAAGGACACAAGCCGGCAAGTAGGAGTAATTGCCCAAGATGTGGAAAAAGTACTGCCCGAAATAGTTTCAACAGACACAAAAGGATATAAATCAGTAGATTACTCAAAACTTACTCCTGTTTTAATAGAAGTTGTTAAACAAAATATTATCCTGATTGATAAACTGAATAAGAAAAATATCGAGCTTGAAAAAAAAATAGAAAAACTTGAAAAAAAAATAAAAAATTTACCGAAGTAATATTATCTTTGTGAAAATTAAATAATTGAGGCTTAATATCCATTCTTATATATAAGCCGTTGCAAAACGAATTTTCATTTTTTGCCATACCGCAAGTAAGGTTTTCGACCTATCTAATAGAATAAAACGGTATTTATAATATACTGAAAGTATGATTGTTATGCGAATACGAAAAAACTTATGCAAAGGTACTTACAATAAGCATATATACCGACTCAGGGCTTTTTTC
>JAOZMN010000627.1 GCA_029934265.1 Bacteroidales bacterium | reverse complement strand
TCTGTTAAGTATCACAAATGAAATCAACATGGACATTGGTATTGCCATACCTACAAGTCCCGCATTTCTGGCACCAAGGAAAAAGAAAAGTACGAATACTACAAAAATAACTCCAAGTAAGATGCTGTTTTCAAGGTTTTTAATCATCTTTTTTACTCGGTCTGATTGGTCATTTGTTATTGTTACTTTTAAATTTTTCGGAATTGCTTTTAGTTTTTTTGCGACTTCTATTTCTGCTTCTATTTTTGCGGAAGCAGAGATTAAATTTTCGCCGGATTTTTTAATAACTTGCAATGACACAACAGGTTCATTGTCCAAACGAGCATAACTTAAAGCATCTTTATAGCCGTTTATTACTTTCCCGTTTTCGAGAATATCACGCATATAAACTATTCGTCCTCGCTCTGCGGAAACAATTATATTTTCTATTTCTTCTATACTTTTAAATTCTCCGGAAGTTCTGACCGAACGCCGAGTTTTTCCTATAATAAGGTCTCCGCCGGAAATTGATACGTTTTCATAAGCAATTGTATTTTCTATCGTGTTGAAAGACAACCCGTAAGCGTCCATTTTATTTTTGTCGATATTCAAACGAATTTGTTTATCTTCGATACCTTTTATTTCTACTTTCGATATTTCGCTGATATTTTCAAATTTTTCTTCAAGATATTCTGCATAAACTTTTAATTCTTCCAAAGAAAAATCACCTGAAATATTTACGTTCACAATAGGAAATTCCGAAACATCGACATCAAGAACCATCGGGTCGATAGGCAAATCGTCCGGAAGTTCACCGGAAGCTCTGTCCACGGCATCTTTTACGTCCTGCAAGGCATCTTTTATTTCTATATCTGAATTAAATTCAACAAAAATATCGGAATTATCTTGTGAAGAGGTTGATTTTAAAGTCTTTATACCGTCCACCGATTTTATTTCTTTTTCTAACGAACGTGTAACAAGATTTTCCATGTCCGCAGGTGGATTACCGGGATAAACGGTTTTAACCATAACGGTGGGCATGACAACTTCGGGAAAAAGTTCTTTGGACATTCCTATATATGACAATGCTCCGGCAATTATCAACATTATGATAATCAAATAAACCGTGTTTTTATTTTTGAGTGCCGCCGTCGATAAAATAAAATCTCTTCTGTTTTCCGACGAAGGAGTATTTTTATTAGTCATTTTTCAAATTATGAAGTTTTGAGTTCGGTATAAAAGACCCTTAGGATTTGATTTAACTAAATTTAACGA
>JAOZMN010000263.1 GCA_029934265.1 Bacteroidales bacterium | reverse complement strand
TGTTTCATTTTTCGTAAAATCGAAAGGTTTTTTCAAAGCATCTTTATAATAATTTTCAACCTCGTTTAGACGTTTTTCGTAAAGTTCGGCGGCAAGTTCAAAGAAGTTAAAATTTCCGTTTTTGATTTCTTCATCAAGTTTTGTTTTGTATTCTGATAATTTTTCTATATCGGATTGAATGAAAAAACGTTTTGTATAATCGAGTTTTTCCATATAAAGTTTATAAACCTTGCCGGAAAATTTATTATCGAGCCTCACATCTTTGTAGTGTGCTTGTTTCATACTGCCGGTCATTACATCGAGTAAAATTCTGTTTTTCTTTCCGTCATCACGAAAACTGAAAGATAATATAAACCCTATTGTTGTTAATAAAATGATTATTGTAATTTTATTTTTAAGTTTCATAAGTAAGATATTTATTTTCAGTAAGTTAAAAAGATAATTTTCATTTATTCCGGATAAAAGATTAAAATAAAACGTGCAATTTACAAAAATTAAAAAATAATTTATACTTTTACTCTAAAAATAATTAAAAAAGAATGAATAATTAAGAGTAAATACTATAATTTTATAAAGTTAATAAATGAAAGAATTTTTTAAAAATGTTTTTTTCAGAATTTGGTATGGTTATATCAGTTCTGTCGATAAAAATGCGGAAGTTGTTTTTATGAATTACGGATATTCAAAAAAAGGAGAAGAATTAAATCTTGAAGGAGCTGATGAAAAAAACAGATATTCAGTTCAGTTGTATCATAAAACTGCTACCGGCATTGATGTTGCCGGTAAAGATTTGTTGGAAGTCGGTTGCGGAAGAGGTGGCGGATTGTCTTATGTAAGCAGAAATTTATCACCGGAAAATATAACCGGTATTGACTTGAACAAAAAAGCAATAAAATTTTGCAATAAAAATTATAAAGCAAAAAATGCTGTTTTTTTACAAGCTGATGCACAAAAATTACCTTTGAAAGATAATTCTTTCGATGCAGTATTGAATGTAGAGTCTTCTCATCGCTATCCTCAACCGGAATTATTTTTCGATGAAGTTTACAGAGTGTTGAAACCTGACGGTTCTTTTTTGTTTACCGATTTCAGATTTGAGCACGAAATTGAGGAAATGGAAGCAAAATTAGTAAAATCTAATTTCAATATCGTAAAGAAACAAGATATTACTCCAAATGTAGTCGAGGCTTTAAAACTTGCAACTCCGGACAGAGAAAAATTAGTAAAAAAACTTATTCCTTCTTTCTTGCAAGATTTAGGACGAAATTTTGCCGCAACGGAAGGTTCTCCTACATATAATAAATTTGCAACAGGCAAATATTCGTATTGTGTGTATCTTTTGCAGAAAAATAATTAAGAAATAAAATGTTGCTTATGTAAAGTTGGACATTTACAGAGACAAAGATATGCTAAATCTTTAAGGTTTTGTAAGTACTGTTACAAAAGTTTTTCCGCTTCAACATTTGTATAACAATCATATAATAAGAACGTTATAAAATCCGACTATGCCGAACTATCTAAAAAAAAGAAGAATTCTTCCTTTCAAAGCATTGAAAATGTTAGGTTGGAAAGTCGGACTTGATTTTCCGGACTTAAAAAAGACAATTACAATATTTGCTCCTCATACAACTTACTGGGACGGTCTTTACGGAAAATTATATCTAATGCAATATCGAATAAATTATAAATTTTTATCGAAAAAAGAACTTTTTAAATTTCCGTTAAATATATTTTTTAAATTGTACGGTTCGATTCCGGTTTCTAAAAATAAAGAATATATAGATGAAATTGCAACAGTATTCAGGGAAAATGAAAGTTTGCATATAGTTATGTCGCCGGAAGGGCATTTGAATAGAAATGACCACTGGAAGAAAGGTTTTTATTATATGGCAAAAAGAGCAAATGTCCCGATTGTAGTGGCTTATATGGATTATAAAAAAAAAGAAGTCGGAGTGAAGGGGGTAATTACCGACCTTGAAAATATGAAAGAAACATTTCAAAAAGTAAGTGAAATGTACAGAAATATGGGTGCAAAATATCCCGAAAAATTTGCATTGGATAAAAGGTACAGTTAAATCTAAATAATTGTATGTTAAAAATATAACGAGTAAAAATATTGGAGAAGCTATTCTTCGATTATTATAAAAACTAAAAACATGAAAACAAAATTTATATTACTAATTGCAATTTCGCTATTTCTTTTTTCCTGCGGAGGCAAAGATTTTTCGGTACAAAGCGATAATAAAATTACCAACGACGAAAGTTCTTATGCAAGTTTGCCGACCAAAATAAAGTCCGGAGGAGGAGGGGGTGGTACAACCACAGGCACGAAAAAAACTTCGGAAACCGAAGAGACTGTAATTGAAAAAAAAATAATCAAAACAGCCGAGATAAGATACGGCGTTTCTGATTATAAAAAATCAAAATTGAATATCGAGAAAATTGTAAAGAAAAATAAAGGATACGTTTCAAGTGAAAATGAAAGCAATAATTCTTACAGTATTTCTAATACGCTTATTATCAGAGTTCCCAAAGAAAATTTTGATTCACTTTTAACTGCACTCGAAGGAGAGGCACAAAAATTTGAATCAAAAAGTATAAGTTCGCAGGATGTTACCGAAGAATATGTTGATATTCTTAAACGCTTAGAGAATAAGAAAAAAGTTGAAGCTCAATATATCGAATTACTGAAAAAAGCTAAGAAAATTTCCGAAATTCTTGAAGTAAACGAACATATAAGGAAATTGAGAGAGGAAATTGAGGCAAAAGAGGGCAGATTGAGATATTTAAAAAGTCAGGTAGGGTTCAGTACGATAACACTTAATATTCATCAAGATTTCGATACCGTTTCTTATGGTTTTTTGCATAAAATAGGTAACGCTTTGGAAGGCGGTTGGAAGGGATTATTGATGTTTTTTATTGGTTTGCTTTATATTTGGCCACTGTTGCTTGTTTTCGGATTTATATTTTTTCTGATAAAAAGATTTATCCGAAAAAGTAAACTTAAAAAACAAAAAATTAAAAATTGATATGTGAAAATTAAGAGGTGAAAAAGTTTATTATAAGCATTTTTATCTCTTAACTTTTAATTTTTAGATTTTACAAAATGAAAAACAGATTATTTATTTTATCTATCTTTGTTTTATTTTTTACGCAAGTAAATGCACAATATTTAAACAGCGTAGGAGCAAGGCAGGGAGCATTGGGAAATACCGGAGTTACACTTTCGGATATTTGGTCAAATTATCATAATCAGGCAGGTTTGTCTGGAATAAAAAACATTACCGCCGGAATTTATTTTTCCAATACTTTTGGAGTTAAAGAGCTTGGTACTAAATCATTTGCAACGGCAATACCTGTTTCAAAAATAGGAACTTTCGGACTTAATTATTATTATTTCGGTTACGGATTGTTCAATCAGAGTAAAATGGGATTGGCTTATGGTATGGATATGGGGAAAAAAATTTCCGCAGGTATTCAGCTTGATTATTTTCTTATAAATCAAGGACTTGATTATGGAAAAACCGGTACTTTCTGTGCCGAACTCGGAATGATTGCTGAACCTGTAGAAAATCTAAAAATCGGAGTACATATATTTAATCCGACTCGCTCGAAAATATACGAGAACGAACGTATGCCAAGCATTTTGAAAATAGGAGCAGGATATAATTTTTCCGAAAAAGTTAATTTTACTCTCGAAATCGAAAAAGATTTGGAATTTGAAACAATTTTCAAATCCGGAATAGAATATAATGTAATTAACACCTTATATATAAGGGGCGGAATTTCTTCACAACCGACAAATTACACATTTGGTTTGGGCTACAGTCTTGCAAATGTAAATCTGAATATTGCTTTTGTTAATCATCAACAACTCGGATATACCACTCAATTCGGATTAAGCTATAAATTGCAATTAACAAATAACAATGAACAATTAACAAATTAGAATGCAATGTCGTTTAGTTAAAAATGTTTTATAAACACATAAAAAAAGTTCAATAGATATTTTATGTTTATTTTTTATCATTCTTTAGTTGCCATGCCCTTTAGGGCGTGGATAAAATAATCAAATAAAATTTTAGGGCTTCAGCCCTTTCAGCCGAAAAACAAAGGGCTGAAGCCCTACATGAATTTAAAGTACTTTCTCCCCCGACCTAAAGGACGGGGCAATTGAAAAAACATCTCTACTGATAATACTATATGTTATCAAAAAAATATCAATAAGTAAAAATTCTATGCAAATATAAAAAAAAACGTGAATTGTAAAATTCACGTTTTTTTATTGAAATAATCGAACTGTTAGTTTTTAATAACTCTTAATATTTTAACTGATTTTTCACCTGCTGTAAATTTGCAAGTGTATATTGCCGGAGCAAGTATGTTACCCGCTTCGTTTGTAAAATTCCATTTTACGGATTCGTTACCATTAATATTCAATTGTTTAACTTGTTGTCCCAAAGTGTTATATATCGTTACTTTCAAGTTATTGTAAGGATTATCCGAAATATTAAATGTTACCATGTCGATAGCCGGATTCGGGTAAGAGGACACTCCTAAAGAACCGGCAATTTCGTTTGTAA
>JAOZMN010000626.1 GCA_029934265.1 Bacteroidales bacterium | reverse complement strand
AATGTAATATTAACGATTGATAATATGACGCAATTCACTGAAACTTATACAGATACATTGCAAGCAGGTGCTTATACAAATTATACTTTCAGAAATACTGCAAGTATCGGACAGGGTGGTAAAGTTTACAGTCTGGAAACTTGCGTAAATATCGCCGGCGATACAAACGATACAAATAATTGTCTGACAAATGAAGTTGAAAATTATTATATAGATTATTGTTCGGCTTCCGGCGGAGGAACAGAATATTTATGGGGCATTAAATTTGCAAATTTGAATAATCAAAATTCAGGTGATAAAGGATACAGTCTTTATACGGAAGTTATTCCTGAATTAGACCCGCACGAAGTGGTTCACGTAACAATAACAAACGGATATCCTTTTCCTTCCGATGATATTGCTCTTTGGATAGATGCTAACCACGACGGCGATTTTGAAGATGACGGCGAAAGATTAATGTGCAGTATAGACGATGGTGCAGATGGAGAGTATGCCTTCCAAATACCATATTCGATAAAGCCGGGATATGCTCGCATTCGCATCAGGCTGACATGGGAAAAAGATGATTGTACGGAAATGTCGCCATGCGGAGAAACTCCGGGCGGAGAGGTAGAGGATTATGTTGTGTATATCGGTAAAAAACCGGCAACTCCGGAGCATAAAAACTATCTGACAATAAGAGTTTTAGACCACGATTCTATTCCAATTGAAGGTGCAAAACTTACAACAAGTTTCGATACCGTAAACTATCAACTTACCGATAAAAGCGGTCTGTATTCGTATCAAGTTTCGGACGGAAGTTTCGATATAAAAATAGATAAAGATACTTATCAAATTTTAAATGCACGAGTCGGAGTTTATGGCGTGGATACAGTTTTTACTTATTTACTTACAAGAGATTACGAGGTCAATATTTTTTTGGTTACAGAAAAAAAAGACCCTGTTCCCGATGCCGTTATAACTTTTGACGACCCGAATCAAAGGAGCGAAACGACCAACGCAGACGGAAAGGCAATTTTTTATCTTCCCTACGGAAATTTTAATTATACAATTTTAAGAAGAGAATATGTAGATGCTTTCGGCTCATCGGAAATCCATAAAGACCAAATAGAATACTACATAACCATGACCGACACAACTCGAAAAGATACTTTGTCGGTCGAAAATATTATTCGTACAAAGCTAATAATCAGTCCAAATCCGGTTGATAAATATCTACAATATGAAACAAAAAATAAATACAGATGTACAATTACAGAT
>JAOZMN010000262.1 GCA_029934265.1 Bacteroidales bacterium | reverse complement strand
ATTTACTTAAAACCCTAAGGGTCTGATTGCGAAGAAATATACTTTTTATACCGGACTCGTTATGTATTTTGTCATGGTAACTTAGCCGGCATTGAATAGAAAGTTTATGAATAATGCAGGTTAGTACAGATATTAAATCATTATACCATTATCTGTCAATATTCAAAAATTGCAAATCTATAACATTATATAAAAACTCGAAACTATTTTTTTATAAACGTTAAAATGAAATATAAATTTCTTATTATATCATCGGTTTTGATATTTTTTTTGTTGCAAACCGACATATCCATATCACAGAATAAAGTTAAAACGGTTGTAATTGATGCAGGACACGGAGGGAAAGACCCCGGTGCCATAGCCGCAAAAAAATACGAAAAAGATATTACTTTGGCTATTGCTTTGAAAGTAGGTAATTATATTACGAAAAATGTTCCCGGCGTAAAAGTAATATATACAAGGGACGATGATACTTTTGTTAAACTTTTCAGACGCTCGGAAATTGCTAACGAAAATAATGCCGATTTATTTATTTCGATACACGTAAATGCAAGTAAAAATAAAAACATTAAGGGAACTTCGACTTTTGTAATGGGAATGAATAAAGCAGAAAAAAATATTGAAGTTGCCAAAAATGAAAATAATGTAATTCTGCAAGAAGTTGATTATAAAAGTAATTACGAAGGATTTGACCCTAACTCGCCCGAAACGGAAATTATTTTGCATCTTGTACAATCCGCTTATTTCGATAACAGCATAATTTTGGCTACAAAAATCCAAAATCAGTTGCGGGACAAAGCAATGCGAACGGACAGAGGAGTAAAACAAGCCGGTTTAATTGTATTATGGAACTGCACAATGCCAAGTGTACTTGTCGAAACAGGTTTTATAACAAACAGTACGGAGCGAAAATATTTAACTTCCGATTACGGACAAAGTCTTATTGCATCTGCGATATATCGTTCTTTTAAAGAATATAAATATCAAATAGAAAAAACAAAACCGGAAGAAAAAATCGAAAATAAAAAAATTACTCCGGACAAACAGGATAAGGCAGTCGTAATTTATAAAGTACAAATAGCAAGCTCGCCGAAAAAATTAGAATTAAAACATTATAATTTTAAAGGAATCAGAAATGTAAGTTGTTATAAAGAGGGGGCGAAATACAGATATACGGTAGGAAACAGTAAAAACCTCGATGAAATAAAAAAACTAAAAATCCAAGTACGAAAAAAATATCCCGATGCTTTTATTACAGCATTTAAAAATAACAAAAAAATACCCTTCTAAACAGTGGAATTGTGTTAAAATAATTGTTTTTAATAAAATAACTTGATTTTAAGGCGTTGCAACCCGAAAATAATAATACCTTTGTCGGAATTTTTATTTAAACTTTATTAATGACTACATTTAAAGAAATGGACTTGCGTCCTGAAATTATTAAAGCCGTAAGTGAACTCGGCTTTGAAACCCCAACCCCGATTCAAGCGGAAACAATTCCGATACTTCTTTCCGGAAATAAAGATATGATTGGACTGGCACAAACCGGTACCGGAAAAACCGCTGCATTTGGACTTCCGCTTATTCACAATACAAAAGTAACAAAAAGTTATACTCAGTCTTTGATACTAAGTCCGACAAGAGAGCTTTGTATCCAGATACACAAAGATTTGACAAATTATTCTAAATACATAGATGGATTTAAAGTAGTTGCAATTTACGGAGGTGCCGGAATCGACAAGCAAATAAAACAGCTTAAAAAAGGACAACATATCGTTGTAGGAACACCCGGAAGAGTTATTGATCTTATAAAAAGAGGTCATTTGAAACTTGAAAAAATTACAAATTTAGTTCTCGACGAAGCAGATGAAATGTTGAATATGGGTTTCAAGGAAGACCTTAATATTATTCTGAAAACGACCCCTGACGAAAAACAAACATTGCTTTTTTCTGCTACAATGCCATCCGGAATAGCATCTATAACAAAGAATTATCTTCATGATCCGGAAAAAATAACTGTTGGTACGAAAAATACCGGAGCCGATAATGTCGAGCATCATTTTTATATGGTAAATGCACGAGACCGCTATAAGGCTTTGAAACGGCTTGCTGATGTTAATCCGAATATTTATGGTATTGTATTTTGCAGAACCAGAGCCGAAACAAAGGATATTGCAGATAAACTTATGCAGGACGGATATAATGCTGACGCATTGCATGGCGACCTTTCGCAAGCACAACGTGATTTTGTAATGAGCAGATTTAGAGCTAAACATTTACAAATACTTGTCGCTACCGATGTTGCCGCACGAGGACTCGATGTAAATGATTTGTCGCACATTATAAATTATAATCTTCCCGACGACCCAGAAGTATATGTTCACAGAAGCGGACGTACAGGCAGAGCCGGGAAAAGTGGAATATCTATAGCAATTATCCACACTCGTGAAAAAGGAAAACTTAAACAAGTTGAAAAAAACTTAAAAAAGAAGTTTATACAAAAACAAGTTCCGAACGGAGAAGAAATTTGTGAAGTTCGCTTGTACAGCTTAATTGATAAAGTACGAGCCACAGTCGTAAATCATGAACAAATAAACCCGTTTTTACCGGTTGTTTACGAAAAACTTGAGACTTTGTCGAGAGAAGATTTGATTAAACATTTTTTATCTGTAGAATTTAACAGATATTTATCTTATTATAATAATGCTCCGGATTTGAACGCTCGACAAGGCACTGAAAGAGAGCCGAGAGAAAAGAAAAAAAGAGGAGATGTTAAATTTTCACGTTTTTATATTAACTTGGGAACTAAGAACAAAATTAATCCGGCATCGGTTATTGGTCTGATTAATCAAAACTTAGACAAACGAGGTGTTGAAATAGGAAAAATCGAATTAATGAAGAAATTTTCATTTTTTGAAATAGATTCTCGATTTGAAAAAGATATAATTTCCGGTTTTAGAAACAAAAAATATCAAGGTCAAGATATTATAGTGGAAGTTTCCAAAGGACAGGTAAAACCGGAACAGAAACGTTCACGTTCAAACAGGAATAGGAAAAAATGGTAGATTTTAACTTTGGCAAATAATGAGGTCAGTCTAAGAAGTATGTTTTTTTGCAATCAAACCCTTAGGGTTTGAAGTAAAAGACTGTAAATTAAATATTTAAATTTATTAATTTTTGTTAAATCAAACCCTAAGGGTCTTTTTATACCGAACTCAATAATGAGACCCGTATAGAAAGGGTAATTTCTTACAATCAGAACTCAATAATTAAAAATGAATAGTTTCGGGAAGGTTTTCAAAGTAAATATTTTCGGAGAATCACACGGACATTCAGTCGGGATTTGTATTGACGGCTGTCCGCCGGGCATAGAAATAGAACCGGAAGATTTTGAAACAGATTTATCACGCAGACGAAGTGGTGCAAAAGGTACTACAACTCGCCGAGAACCTGATATACCGGAAATTCTAAGCGGAATATATGAAAATAGAACAACCGGCAGTCCGATAACCATAATTTTCAAAAATAAAGATACACGTTCCAAAGATTACAATTTCAGAGACATACCTCGTCCCGGACACGCTGATTTTGTTGCCCTTCGTAAATATAATAATTTTAATGACGACCGTGGCGGAGGACATTTTTCGGGAAGAATAACCGTAGGACTTGTTGCCGCCGGAGTTATTGCAAAAAAAATAATTTCGGAATGTAACATTACCGCAAAATTGGAAAAAGCAGGAGACAGAACAGATATTGAAAATGCTGTACAAGAGGCATTTAAGAGTTCGGATTCTATAGGCGGACTTCTAAGTTGCAAAGTATTCGGCATACCGGTAGGGTGGGGGGAACCGTTTTTTGAATCGGTGGAATCTTTAATCAGTCATGCTGTTTTTTCGATACCCGGAATAAAAGGCATAGAATTTGGTGCAGGATTTGAAGCCGCAAAAATGAAAGGTTCGGAACATAACGATTTATTTATTTCCGAAAACGGAAAAACAAAAACAAATCATGCCGGAGGAATACTCGGAGGTATTACCAATGGAAACGATATTGTTTTCAGGGTAGCAGCCAAACCGACTTCCGCCATCTCGCAAGAACAAAAAACTTATAATTTCAAAACAAAAAAAATTGATATTTTAAAAATAACCGGAAGGCATGATACTTGTATCGCTTTAAGAATGCCGGTAGTTATTGAAGCCGTTACTGCGATTGTGCTTGCGGATTTGAAAATAAGGTCTTAAGCTGCAGTATTGTACGAATAAAAAAAATACTCGACTACAAAAGCCGAGTATTTCCAACAATTATTATGAAAAAAAAACACTAATTTTATTGTAACAATAAGTTACTTTGCAAATATACAAACAAAGTTATTTAGAATTATTTTAAATAAGAATGTTTTGAAAAATAAATACCTCAGAATAATAATATCCGGTTATATATTATTATTGCTTACAAACAGTGCTTTCGGACAATATATTTATAATAATATTCCTTTCGGTAATTCAGAGAATCCGGCTTATGTTTTTTCTTCAAGTAAAGAATTAATAAATTCAAAATTTGAATATTCTAATTTTCAATATGCGAAAAGTAATAATTACTTGGTCGATATTCGTTTTAATTTAAAAAAAATTAAAAGTACTGTTGGTATAAATTA
>JAOZMN010000261.1 GCA_029934265.1 Bacteroidales bacterium | reverse complement strand
TAATTTACACAAACTTGAAAGTGTCCTTAGTTCATTGCAAAGTCAACCATTAGTACTTATAACTTCTATACACATGAAAAAAATACTTGTTGCCAACAGAGGCGAAATCGCTTTGAGAGTTATGCGTTCGGCAAAAGAACTTGGAATAAAAACAGTTGCAATATATTCCGAACCGGATAGACGTTCTCCACACGTTTTCTTTGCCGATGAGGCTTATTGTATCGGTGAAGCGGCATCTGCAAAATCGTATCTTTTGGGTGATAAAATAATTGAAGTTTGTAAAGAATTGAATGCAGATGCAATTCACCCCGGTTACGGTTTTTTGTCCGAAAATGCGGAATTTGCAGATAAGGTACGGCAAGCAGGATTGATTTTTATAGGTCCTTCATCGGAAGCGATAAAAGTTATGGGCGATAAACTTGCCGCAAAAGATGCTGTTAAATCTTATGATATTCCTATGGTTCCCGGAACCGACCATGCAGTTATCGACTTGGAAGAAGGGAAAAAAGTTGCTTCTGAAATTGGTTATCCTATACTTATAAAAGCTTCTGCCGGCGGTGGCGGAAAAGGAATGAGAACAGTTTACGAAGAAGAAAACTTTGAAGAACAAATGGAACTTGCCGTGAACGAAGCAGTTTCCGCATTCGGTAACGGAGCAGTATTTATCGAAAGATATGTAAGTTCACCACGTCATATAGAGATCCAAATTATGGCGGATTCGCACGGAAATATTGTGTATCTGTTTGAAAGAGAATGTTCTATACAAAGAAGGCATCAGAAGGTGGTAGAAGAAGCTCCGTCGGTGGTGCTTACTCCCAAGCTTCGCAAAGAAATGGGAGAGTGTGCTGTAAATGTAGCAAGAGCGTGTAATTATGAAAATGCAGGAACGGTAGAATTTCTTTTGGAAAATAATACGAATTTTTATTTTCTTGAAATGAATACTCGTTTGCAAGTAGAACACCCTGTAACAGAATTTATTTCAGGTAAAGACCTTGTAAAAGAGCAAATTAATGTGGCAGAGGGCGGGAAATTAAGTTTTTCGCAAGAAGATTTGGAAATGCAAGGGCATTCGATAGAATTAAGAGTATATGCCGAAGATTGTGAAAACAGTTTTTTGCCTGACATCGGAACTTTGAATACATATATTCGTCCGCAAGGCGAGGGAATAAGGTGCGACGATGGTTTCGAGCAAGGTATGGAAATCCCTATATACTACGACCCGATGCTTTCAAAACTTATAGTTCATGCCGATTCCAGACCTGAAGCAATACAAAAAATGATTACGGCAATAGATAATTATAAAATTAAAGGTGTAAAAACAACTTTACCTTTCGGGAAATTTGTAATGAAACACAATTCATTTGCTTCCGGCGAATATAATACTCATTTTGTTAAAGATTTTTATACTCAAGAAGCATTGGTTGATACAGAAACAGAAGAAATTGCCGCTGTAATTGCCGCTAAATTTATGGAAGAATACGATACAAGTTCCGTAAACGAATCGGAGCAAATTTCAAATTGGAAAAGAAACAGATAAAGGCAATATTTTTACAAAATAATATAATAAGTAAGTACCTTTATGAAAATTTTTATAAGGGTACTTATTTATAATGAGCTAATTTACAAGTATTTTGTATGAGTGCGTAAGTAAATATTAAATAGTTACTGAAGACATCACAAAAACGCACATAAAAACATTACGAAAGTAAGATTTTATGTGCGTACAAAAAAATTATGAAAAATTTTTTTATGATGCAAATTCTAAAATTTCATTGCAATATTCACTTAAAAGTAAAGTCAGTGATTTTAAAGAACCTTCAAGTTCGTTAAGGTCTAAATTTTCAGTTTGTAAGGTATCTCTGAATATTACTTTTTTGCCTGTTTGGTCTAAAGCAAAGGCTCCGTGAATAATATCTTCATTTTTTTGAAGAAGAGCTTTGAAAATATTGACATCGTCTTTTTTTACTTCAAAAATGGCTTGCTCCATTATAAGAATAGGGTCATCGCATACTATAACCATATTTTTAATTCCTTCCTCTTCGTTGTCGATCACAAATACTCCATCTTCTTCGTTTTCGGAAATTATTGAATGTTTAAGTTCCGTAAGGTAATTTTTTACTGTTAAAAAGCTGTTTTCCATAGTTATGTTTTTTTAGACGGAAAGTGTTTTACAATCCGAAATTGTTTGTATTAAGGTTAATCCGGTTTCAAAAATAGTAATTTTTTTTGAATAAATTTATAAAAAGATTGTTTTTTTATAAATTTTATAAACTTAATTAATAAAACTTGTCCTGCACCTTAGTATTTAGAGCGGTCGAGCGGATTTCCTTCTCCGTCTTTGTAGCCGTCTGTGATTATTAGTATCAAATCTATAAGAGTCCAAATTCCGCAACCTCCGGCAGTGAGTAATTGTCCGACTCCTGCACCTATATTCCCTGTATAAAATCGGTGTATTCCGAAATATCCGACAAAAAGGTTTAAAAGAAGAGTTGTCAGCCAGTCTTTACCGGGTTGTTTGAGCTGTGCTCCGCACTTTACGCACATTATATCGGTTTGGAAAGTTTCATTTCCGCAATTTTGGCAAAATTTATTTCCTTTTTTGGGTGGTACTCCGCAACTTGGACAAATTACTGCCTTAGGGTCCACATCGCTGCCACAGTTTCTACATTTCATATCTTTTTGGTTTATTGGTTGTTAATTATTAGTTGTTCAGTTTTACTTTCGTAAAAACATTTATTTGTTCACTGTTCACTGTTCATTGTTTACTGTTCACTGTTTACTGTTCATTGTTCATTGTTCATTGTTTTCATTTCTTGTTTTAAAGTTTTATTTTCTTCTTCAAGTTTTTCTCTTTCAAGTTTTTCTTTTGTTATGTCTATTGCAAAAAATAATATTTTTGTTATTTCTCCGGAAGCATTGTAAAAAGGAGTGTAACTTGCGTTGAGCCATTTTATGGAGTCGTCGGCGGAATAACGTTTTACTTGTTGTTTTATGTGATGTCCGTTTTTTACTTTTTCCATAATTTCAGCGAGTTCTGATTTTTGGTCTTTTACAAGATTTATTACATTTACACCTTTTATTTGTTCCAAATTTCGAGCCATTGTTTTCAAATAAATGTCATTTGCGTTAAGCAAAATACCGTCCGGAGTGTATTCTACGGTCATAATTGTATTATTCAGAGCGTTGAGTACTCCTTTCATTTGTGCCGAATTTTCTTTTTCTTTCTCTTGTGATTTTCGTATAATTTCGAGATTTTCGTTTAATTGGTTTTCTTTTTCAATAAGTTTTTTTGTTTGTTCTTGCGATTTTTTCAGTAAATCAGAGGTTATCATATTTGTTTTTGCGGCAGCTATCCACGAGCCGATATTATCGGAGAGTTGTTCCAAAAAGTCGATTTTATATTTTTCGGGTTCATGAAAAAATGCCATTTCGATTATTGCGGTCAGCTTATTTTCGTGTTTTACAGGAAGTATAAGAAGAGATTTAGGCGGAGAATTTCCCAGTCCTGATGCTATTTTTAGATAATCTTGCGGAATTTTTTTTATAAATATTTTTTTCTGTTCAATGGCACATACTCCAACGAGTCCTTCGCCGGGAACAAATTTTTTCGTTATGTTTTTTTTATTTCCGTAAGCATAAGCCGCTATCATTTCAATTGTTGGATTTTCCCCTGAATTATAGATATAAATTCCGCCTAAACTTGCGTCTGAATATTTTATTAATTTTCGGATAATATTTTCGGATAATATTTTAAGATTTTTATTGTTAAGACGTTGAACTTTTGCTATTTCGTATCGTCCTTTTCTCAGCCATATCTGTATTTCCACATCTTTTTTTATTTTTTCTTCTTTTTCGATATTACTTCTTATACTTTGGCTGATATTATTTATTGATATTGACAATTTATCTTTGGGACTTTTTAGTTCTAAATTTTTACTATACTGTCCGACTGCAATATTCACACTTGTTGTTGCAACTTTTTTGATATAATTATTTAATTCGATAAGATTATTATATATTTTTGTGATTTCATTATCTTTTTCATTCTTTTTGAGTGCTTGAAGTTCTCCGATTTTTAGTTTTCCGGAAATTTCGCTTATTTTTTCGAGAAGGTATAATTTGTTGTTTACGATTACTATTAATAATGCTATTGATACAATCAATATAAGAATGCCGAGTATTATTTCGATAATTATATCCGAAAAGATATTGTTTTCTATTGAGGAAAGCGGAATGAAAACATAGAGTTTCCAGTTGGCTCCGGTTTGTCCGAACTCTACCAAACTTTTTGCTTTTATTATATCTTTATTTTTTGTTTCTTCGGTAGTATATTCAAGTTCGTCGAATATTTTTTTTTCATAACCTTGATAACCGGTAATGTCTTTGCCGGCGAGCCATTTTTTATCTGAAAAATAAATTATTTTATTTTTTTCGGATAGCAAAATAAAATCGAGGTTTTTTAGCAAATAATTATGAAATATAGGTCTTTTTGATATTTCTTCAGTATTTATATATGCTCCAAGTATTCCTTTAAAACCTGTTTTGTCGTAAATCGGAGTATAAATCGGAAGTATTTGTAATACTGTTTTGTGCTGGATCCCAGTTAGGTGATACACCTACTGCTCAAGCTGAAGCTTCAAGATATAATGCATTAGTA
>JAOZMN010000260.1 GCA_029934265.1 Bacteroidales bacterium | reverse complement strand
AGCAATTTTCAAGATTGCAAAAGATAATAATTTTGCAATTCCTGCGGTAAATATTGTCGGTTCGCACTCTGCAAATGCAGCTCTTGAAGCCGCCGCAAAAGTAAATTCCCCTGTAATAATACAGCTTTCGAGCGGAGGAGCACAATTTTTTGCAGGCAAAGGACTTTCAAATGATAATTTTAACGCAACCATTGCCGGAGGAATTGCCGGAGCGATGCATATCCATGTTATGGCAAAAAAATACGGAGTACCGGTAATCTTGCATACCGACCACGCCGCCAAAAAACTTTTGCCGTGGATAGACGGACTTCTGGAAGCCGGAGAGGAATATCACAAAAATCACGGTACACCTTTATATAGTTCTCATATGCTCGATTTATCGGAAGAAACTTTAGAAGAAAATATCGAAATTTCATCTAAATATCTCGAAAGAATGAGTAAAATAGGAATGACATTGGAAATCGAACTCGGAGTAACCGGAGGCGAAGAAGATGGTGTCGATAATACTGAAATTGACAGCTCAAAACTTTATACACAACCTAAGGAAGTTGCTTATGCTTACGAAAAATTAAATGCAATAAGCAATAAATTTACTATTGCCGCATCTTTCGGAAACGTACACGGAGTTTACAAACCGGGAAATGTCAAATTAACACCGATTATTTTGAAAAATTCGCAAGAGTATATCCAAAAAGAATTTAAAACGGAAGAAAAACCGGTTGATTTTGTATTTCACGGCGGTTCCGGTTCAAGTAGAGACGAAATAAGAGAGGCAATTTCTTACGGAGTTATAAAAATGAATATCGACACTGATACACAATGGGCTTTCTGGGACGGAGTGCGTGAGCATGAAGCAAAAAACAGGGATTATTTACAAGCTCAAATCGGAAATCCGGAAGGAGCAGACAAACCGAATAAGAAAAAATACGACCCCAGAGTTTGGCTTCGTGAAGGAGAAAAATCAATGGTTTCAAGGTTAGAAACAGCTTTTGAAGATTTGAATTGTATAAATAAAAATGAATTATTGTAAGTGTAAAAACTTTGCCAAAGTTATATTAAAACCTATAATGTGTTAATAATTAATGCGTTGACAATTAGTAAACTGTAATTTTGGCAACGGCTTTTAGCCCTCACCGCAGGTAAAGTTAAACGTGATATTGCATATCGAAAAAAATAAAAATTATTAAAAATAAAATAATGGCTGAAGAAAATTTAGGTTGGTTCACAAGAACCGAAAAAGGAATAAGTACCCAAACGAAAGACAAAAAAGATATTAAAGAAAGAATGTGGTACAAATGTCCCAAATGTAGTGAAGTTGTTACAAATCAAGACCATGAAGATAATCTTGGAGTATGTAAATGCGGTCATCATGACAGGATTTCAACAAAAAGGTATTTCGAAATAATTTTTGATGATAATAAATATAAGGAACTCGACAGGAATATTACTTCTGCCGACCCTTTAAATTTCAAAGACAGAAAAAATTATTCGGAACGGCTTGTCGGAATGACAAAAAAAACAGGTCTCAAAGACGCAATAACAACAGCAGTAGGAAAAGTAGGCGGTTACGCCCTTGTGATAGCATCAATGAATTTTGAATTTATAGGTGGTTCGATGGGAGCAGTTGTCGGCGAAAAAATAGTTCGAGCAGGCGATTATGCCTTAAAAAACAAAATTCCTTTTATGATTGTATCTAAATCCGGAGGAGCAAGAATGATGGAAGCCGCATTGTCATTGATGCAGCTTGCAAAAACTTCGGCAAAATTAAATCAGCTTTCGGAAGCAAAAGTTCCTTATATTTCACTTTGTTTAGACCCTACAACCGGAGGTACAACTGCATCTTTCGCAATGCTCGGAGATGTAATAATTGCTGAACCCGGTGCATTAATCGGATTTGCCGGACCTCGTGTAATCAAAGAAACAATAGGCAGAGATTTACCGGAAGGTTTCCAACGTTCCGAATTTTTATTAGAACATGGTTTCTTGGATTATATTGTAGAAAGAAAGAATCTGAAAGAAAAACTTGCACAACAACTTAGAATGTTTGCAAATTAAAGTTCTTGGCAACACTCGCAAGCGTCTTCTTTAGACCTTGCGGCGTTTTGTATTACAGTTTGATACAAATTAAGATTTTTAAGAGGTTTAGATTTTCGGAAAAATTAGACTATTCGTGCAGGTATCTTGCCGGAATATTTTCAAAGCAAGTACCCTTGCATAAGTTTTTCTGTATAAAAATTTACATAATAGTCATATTATCAAAATATTATAAATACGGTTTCACCTCCATAAAATAGGTCAACGACCTTAAATATTATGATTAGATTTATATTAATTTTTTCAATTTTTTTACTTTCAACTTTCACTGTCGCCGGTCAGGAAATAAAAATAAATATTTCCACAGATAACCTTTCAAATAAACTGAACGACGGTACGGCAAAAGTTGAAATTTCCGGAGGAAAGACACCCTATATATATATGTGGTCGAAAAAAGATATTTTGCAAGATACCGATAAAGCAACCGGACTTACCGAAGGAAAAAATTACCGGCTTACCGTAAAAGATTCAAACGGAAAAGAAGCAAATATCAAATTTAAAATTGAAGCAAAATCTGCCGATGAAAGAATTAACTCTTTTTTTATTCCGATTGTTGATGTTATCGGGACGGTAGTAATGTTTGATATTTTTGCCGCACTACACATTTACGACCCCGTTATCAAAAATGAAAAAGGTGAAATTTTATATCATGCCAATGGAGAGGAGAAAAAAATGTCTATCCCTTTTATTGTGATTTGGTTGGTTTTCGGTGCTGCTTTTTTCACGATAAAAATGAAATTTATAAATATAAGAGGTTTTAAACATGCCATTGATTTAGTTCGAGGAAAATACGATGCTCCCGGACACAAAGGAGAGGTCTCACATTTTCAGGCACTTGCAACTGCACTTTCAGCAACGGTTGGACTTGGGAATATTGCCGGTGTTGCAATAGCAATGACAATCGGCGGTCCCGGTGCCACTTTTTGGATGATAGTTGCAGGCTTACTTGGAATGTCCGCAAAATTTACAGAAGTAACACTTGGCGTAAAATATCGTCGTATAGATAAAGACGGACAAGTTTCCGGCGGGCCGATGTTTTATTTGCAGGACGCTTTAAAAAAGAAAAAGCTCGGAAAACTTGGAAGGGTACTGGCAATATTATTTGCAGTGCTTGTAATCGGCGGTTCTTTCGGTGGCGGAAATATGTTTCAAGCAAATCAAGCATTTTCACAAGTTTCATCTCAATTTTCTGATTTTATTCCCGGAATTGAAGGATACGGAGCATTTTTCGGTATCGGATTGGCAATAGTGGTCGGTTTTGTAGTTATTGGAGGAATACAAGGAATTGCAAAAGTTACAGAAAAAATAGTTCCTTTTATGGCAATTCTATATGTGCTTGTGGCACTGATAATTATATTTATGAACATTGATAAAACCGGTGAGGCATTCACATTGATATTTGAAGGAGCATTTGCACCTTCGGCACTAAAAGGCGGAATTGTAGGCGTGTTAATTGTCGGATTTCAAAGAGCGGCATTTTCCAATGAAGCCGGAGTCGGTTCTGCATCTATTGCACATTCGGCAGTGAAAACAAACGAGCCTGTAAGTGAGGGAATTGTAGCGTTATTAGAGCCTTTTATAGATACGGTTGTAATTTGTACAATGACTGCCCTTGTGATAATATTTTCCGGATATTATGCGCCCGAAATGTCAGCCGGACTTGCCGGAGCCGAACTTACATCAAAGGCATTTTCAACAGTATTTTCGTGGTTTCCATGGTTGCTTACACTTGCCATATTGCTGTTTGCTGTTTCCACGATGATTTCTTGGTCGTACTACGGATTAAACGGGTTTAAATTTTTGCTTGGCGATAAAATCGGTACTCAAAAAATTACCAAACACCTGTCCGTTGGGGCTTTGGTTTATTATATAATATTTCTTGGTTTTGTTGTTGTCGGTGCATCATCGAGTTTGGGTGCGGTTATTGATTTTTCGGATATGATGATTTTAAGCATGGGATTTCCAAACCTGATAGGTTTGCTTATTATGGGAAATGAAGTAAAAGGCGATTTGAAAGAATATTTCAAAAAAGTAAAAGACGGAACTATTAAGAAATACAAATAAGTTCAGTATATTTGTAAAAAATATAAGTATTATGAATACATTAGAATTACAACAAGATTTTTGGGACGAATTACCGGAGGCTTTAAAAGCTGAAATTGAGGAAGGTTTGGCTGATATTGAAAAAGGAGATGTATTTACTCACGAAGAGATAGTGGAAAAAATGCAGTTAAAATATGGTTTTGAATTATGAAAATTATTTGGACGGCAACAGCGAGAAAATATCCTATAATAACAAGGTCATAAAATGTAAAATAAATGAAATTTACAAATTATTTTTTACATACAAGAGAAAGAGAAGACCGAAAAATAATAAAACTTGAATGGATTAAATTTGTTTTTAACAACCCTGAAAAAGTCGAGATACAATCAGATGGCAGGATAAGAAAGTGGGCAAAAATAGAAATTAAGGATAAGTATTTAAGAATAATTGTTAGAGTTAATCAAAAAAAAATATATAAATTATCATTAGTGTCCGCTTGTAATTAACAAGTATTGAGCATGTTACAATAT
>JAOZMN010000625.1 GCA_029934265.1 Bacteroidales bacterium | reverse complement strand
AGCTTTATTATTCTCGAATTGCATTTTCTTTGTCGCTGAGCGGATTTTATCTTGCTTTCGGATTTTATTCTTTTACCGGTGCCGATTTTTCACAACTTTCATATACTTTTATAGGTTTCAATTATATACTTACTTCCATTGCAATCGGTGCGTATTTTACCGTTCCTTCTATACGTTCTTATTTGTGGACTGCAATTTTACTTCCTGTTACAGTGATACTTGCAGCAAGTTTATCGAAAATTATGGGCGTTTGGCAAATTTCGATATATTCACTTCCTTTTAATTTTGTGGTGATATTATTTTTATATATTCTCAAATTAAGAGTTACAAAAAACGACAAGCAACCGACTACGGTTTTTATCAGACAAAAAAGTCCGGAAAGAAATTTATATTTGCATAATACGTCAAAAAAAGAAAATAAAAGTAAAAATTATTATCCTGTAAATTTGCCTTTTTACGGCAGTTGGTCGGTAATGCAAGGACACAACGGAAAATATACGCACAAAGATAATTGGCAACACGCCTGGGATTTCGTAATACGAGGCGAGCAAGGAAAACAGTACTCAAATTCAGGCGATTATGTCGAAGATTATTATTGCTACGGAAAAACAATTTTATCGCCTCAATCCGGAGTTGTAGCTGAAATTATCGACGGTGTTCCGGATAATAAAATCGGAGATATAAATGTAAATCAAAACTGGGGAAATACAATAGTAATAAAGCATACAGAACTTTTATATTCGCAAATAAGTCATATAAAAGAAGGTTCGTTTAAGGTTTTTAAAGGTGCATTCATAAAAAAAGGTACTGCACTCGCACAGGTCGGAAATTCCGGACATTCACCATATCCACATTTACATTTTCAGTTTCAGGCAACACCGTTTATTGGCTCTTATACTATTGATTATCCGATACATAATTATATAAAAACCAATAAAAACGGATACGAACAAATTTCTTTCGGTAAACCGGAAATTGAAGAAACAATATTTCCGACAGAACCGGAAGAAATAATTTCAACGGCTTTACATTTTATACCCGGACAAAAATTAATCTGTAATTTCGAGACCGAAAATAAAAAAACGGAGTACGAATGGGAAATATTCAAAACAAGTTTTAATCAAACTTATATTTACTGCAAAAAAAGTAAATCCTCTGCATATTTCAGGTCGGACGAAACGGGTTTCTATTTCGATAATTTTTACGGAAATAAAAAATCGGCATTAGACTTGTTACTTTTTAAGAATTGGTTATAATATTTTTATTTTGACAAACTT
>JAOZMN010000259.1 GCA_029934265.1 Bacteroidales bacterium | reverse complement strand
TATGTTTTTAATGACATATCTTCAATTTTCAAAAATATAATAATAAGTACTAATACAAAAGTTTTTCTACATTCGCTTTTATATAATAACTTGATTATTAAATTTTTATAAATACGGCTTTGCCCCGTTAAAAAGGTTAAATATCTTAGTTAATAACTAAAAAGTTCGGTATAAAAAGACCCTTAGGGTTTGATTTAACAAATCTAAATGTTTTATTTACAGTCTTTTAATTAAAACCCTAAGGGGCTGATTGTGAAAAAATATACTTTTTAAACTGAATTCACTAAATAATTGTTTTATATGATTTCTCAAATTACTTTTATTGCCGTAACTATTATCACTTTTGGATTTTTAAGTTATAGTTTTTCAAAAGTTTTCAAAGTAATTAAATCTTTGAAAAAACCGTATTCAATTTCCAATTTCGGAGAGAGAATTGTGATGACTTTAAAAGTTGTTTTCGGACAGACAAAAATTTTTCGTTTCCCGATAATCGGATTGATGCACGCTCTTGTTTTTTGGGGATTTATACTTATAGTTATAGGTTCGGGAGAAATGCTTTTGGACGGTATTCTTGGTGTTCCGTTTGATAACTTACCGGAAAATGACCGTAGTTTTTCCGTTCTCGGAACTGTTTACGATTTTATAATGGCGGGTGGAGATGTTTCGGCTTTTGTAATACTTTTGACTGTATCTGTTTTTATTTTCAGGCGACTTTTTTTGAACATAAAACGTTTTTCCGGAGAGGAAGTAAGGCATAAAGATCATAAAGACGCAACTTTTGCACTTTTTCTGATTTTATTTTTGATGATTACTCTTCTTGGAATGAATATCGGTTATGTAGCAAATGCAACGGCTTCCGGACATGAAATATACGGTATTTTTCCTGTCAGTTCTTATCTATCAACATTTTTCATATCGTTTTCAGCTGAAACATTGCATATTTTTGAACTTACAAATTGGTGGTCGCATATTTTATTGATTTTCTTTTTTGCAAATTACCTGCCTTTTTCAAAACATTTTCATGTTTTTATGTCAATCCCTAATGTTTATTTTTCGAGAACCGAACCGCTTACAAAAATGAATAACATGAAATCGGTAACTGCGGAAGTCGAACTGATGATGAACCCTGATGCACCTTTGCCGGAAGAAGACCCTGATGCAGAGCCGGAAAGATTCGGAATGAAAGATGTCGGGGACGGAACATGGAAAAATTATATAGACTCGCTTGCTTGTACACAATGTGGAAGATGTACATCGGTTTGTCCGGCAAATCTTACCGGCAAAAAATTGTCGCCTCGTAAAGTTGTACTTGATTACAGGCGACGAACGGAAGAAAAAATGTCGTCAAAAACAAAAGATGTTTCAAAAGAATTATATCCGGATTATACAAGTTATGAAGAGCTTTGGGCGTGTACAACTTGTAATGCTTGTTCGCAAGAATGTCCCATAAATATCGACCACCCTTCAATGATACTCGAAATGAGAAGGTATATTTTTATGGAAGAGGCCGCTGCTCCTTCATTAATAAATTCGATGTCATCGAATATCGAAAACAACGGAGCACCTTGGCAATATTCTGTTGCCGACCGTTTTAATTGGGCTTCCGATTTATTTCCGGATACCGAAAATAAACAAAAAATAAGTGTTCCGCTTATGTCCGATTTGGCGGCACAAGGAAAAAATCCTGAATATCTTTTTTGGGTAGGTTCTGCCGGCAGTTACGATGACAGAGCAAAAAAAATAACACGCAGTTTTGTGAAAATTCTTGACTATGCAAAAGTCGATTATGCTTGTTTGGGTACAGAAGAAACCGATTCCGGCGATAACGCAAAACGTGCAGGTAACGAATTTTTGTTCCAAATGCAAGCAATGCAAATTATTGAAATTTTGAAAGGATATGGAATTAAAAAAATTGTAACCTGCGACCCACATGAATACAATACAATTAAAAATGAATATCCCGAACTTGGTGCTGATTTTGAAATAATACATCACAGCAAACTAATTTCCGATTTAATTTCCGATAATAAAATTCAAGTTTCAGGAACAAAATTTGAACATGAAAAAATAACGTTCCATGACCCTTGTTATCTCGGCAGAGGTAATAATGAATATAAAAATCCTCGTTTGATAATAAAAAAACTTACCGATAATTTTACGGAACCAGAAAAAACAAAGAGTCGTTCCTTGTGTTGCGGAGCCGGAGGAACTCAAATGTTTAAAGAAGCAGAAAAAGGAGATAAAGAAATTTATGAACTTCGAACCGAGGAGTTGCTCAAAACAAGTTGCAATATAATTGCCACAGCTTGCCCTATGTGTGCTACCATGATTACGGACGGAACCAAAATGAAAGAAAAAGAAGAAATTAAAGTATTAGATATTGCTGAACTTATTGCATTGAGTCTAATATGATGATAAGTGCTTCAAACAAAGGTTTTTACCTATATTTAGGTATCGTTATTTATCGTAATATTACAGAGTTTAATTGCAAAAAAAAACACTTTTTTTACCTTTTTTTATGATAAATTTTGTATATTTGTTTTATGAGTTCAGTATAAAAAGACCCTTAGGGTTTGATTTAACAAAATTTAACTAATTCAAATGCCTGACTTGTAGTCTGTTACTTAAAATCCTAAGGGTTTGATTGCGAAAAAATATACTTTTTAGACTGACCTCTTTTATACAACAAAAACAAGCAATTATGAGGTACAAAAAATTAACGTTAAGAACTATATTTGTAGGAATTTTATGGACTATATTAATTGTTTTTTTTGTAATATTTAATTTTCGGAATATTACAAAAAATATGGATGGTGTTATAAAATCCGAAGCAAGATCAAATTTTAATAAAGATAAAGCTATTAGATATTGGGCGGCATCGCATGGCGGTGTGTATGTTGAAATTGATAGTGTTACACAGCCCAATCCTTATCTTGCGAGTATGCCTGAGCGAGATATTACAACACCTTCCGGTAAAAAACTTACCTTGATGAATCCTGCATACATGATACGGCAAATGAACGAATATTTTGCAAAATATTACGGAATTAAAGGTTCTGTTACAAGTCTTAAACCTTTGCGTTTGGAAAATAAACCTGACGAATGGGAAAGGCAAGCATTATTGCAATTTGAAAAAGGACTGGAAGAAGTTGCCGAATATACAACTATCGATAACGA
Organism: Bacteroidales bacterium; assembly: GCA_029934265.1. Taxonomy (GTDB): domain Bacteria; phylum Bacteroidota; class Bacteroidia; order Bacteroidales; family JAADGE01; genus JAOZMN01. The sequence continues at coordinate 1,539 of JAOZMN010000259.1, read as the reverse complement.
GCCGTATTACCGTATAATGCAACCTATGAAAGTTGAAAAAACTTGTTTGAAATGTCATATCGGGCAGAATTATAAAATTGGAGATGTAAGTGGAGGTTTCGGTATTAGTATTGATATTAGTTCTCATTTGAAACTTCAAAAAAGATATAAAACTGAAGTTCTAATTTCATTATTAATTCTTTGGTTTTCTGTAATGATTTTATTTATAATAGCTTATATCGTTTTCAGAAAGCAAGAAAAACGAACAAAAATAATGCAAACCAAAATAATCGAGAATGAAAAAAGATACGACGAAGTTCTTAATACTTTTAATAATTTGGTTTATATAAGCTCCAAAGATAATAAAATAATTTATGCAAATAATGCTTTTAAAAATAAATTCGGTAAAGATGTAATTGAAAATGATTGCTTTAATATAATTTATAATATTGAAGAAGAATGTAAAAATTGTTGGTATGATTTATTGCCTGAAAGAGGAGAACGAAAATCCGATAATTTGATTAAAATTGAAGATAAATCTTATTTAAGTCAGCATTTACTTCTTGAAACGGGCGATAAACTTACAGTATTTACAGATATTACCGAAATTGAAAATGCAAAACAAGAATTAGAAAAATTGAATAAATTTTTAAAAAATGCCAAAGAGAAAGCCGAAAAAAATGAAAAAAGATTGAAAGAAGCTGAAAAAATGGCACATCTCGGATACTGGGATTTTGATATACAGAATAATATATTCACTTGGTCGGACGAAGTTTCTATAATTTTTAGTTTAAAACCGCAAGAAACCAAAGCATCTTATGAAGCATTTTTAGATGTAATTCACCCGGAAGATAGAAAGATGGTTAATACAGCATATCTCAGCTCATTGCGAAATAAAGCTGATTATGAAATTCAACACAGATTACTTTTAAAGTCGGGAGAGGTAAAATATGTTTTAGAAAAATGCAGTACTGATTTTTCGCCGGAAGGCAATCCTTTACGTTCTATCGGGACGGTATTAGATGTAACCGAACACGTGAAAATTACGGAAGAACTCAAAGCTTCCAAAGAAAAAGCCGAAGAAAGCGACAGATTGAAATCAGCATTTTTGGCTAATATGAGCCATGAAATTCGTACCCCGATGAATGCAATTGTCGGGTTTTCTTCTTTTTTGAAAGATGAAAACTTACCAAAAGAAAAATTAGACAGATATTCGGATATAATAATAAGTAGCAGCAGTCATTTACTTGATTTGATAAATGATATTATAGATATTTCTAAAATTGAAGCAGGACAGGTAAAATTAAATATTAAACCGGTGGGAATAAACGGAATAGTAAAAGAACTTTACGGAATTTTCAAAGAAGATATTTCTAATAAGAATAAAGATATTAAGTTTAATTATCAAATTCCGGATAAGCATATAATTTGTGATACAGACGAAACACGTTTGCGTCAAACTTTGCTGAATTTATTGAGTAATGCCGTTAAATTTACACTAATAGGTGAAATAAATTTCGGGTATCGTATCGAAAATCAAAATTTAGTATTTTTTGTAAG
>JAOZMN010000258.1 GCA_029934265.1 Bacteroidales bacterium | reverse complement strand
TATTATTTTTTAATGGTAAACTGGACCTGTATTCACACAAATTCCAGTAGAACCTAAAAAGAAAATAGACGAAAACAAAGGAAGTGAACAAAATCCTAATTTTTCAATACAAACACTGAATAATGCTAATGAAAATGTATTGGATATGTTGGGGGTTCGTAATTCTTCTGTATTCTTATCAAACTGTACTATTTGGGTTGAGGGAATAACTGACAGACTGTATATCAAAAAATATCTTGAATTATATTTAAAAGGAAATAAGGAGTTAAAAGTTTATCAAGAGGATATTCATTTTTCATTTGTAGAATATGCAGGAAGTAACATTACACATTGGAATTTTGATAATGAAAATAAAGACGATAGGATTTTTGCAGATAGTATTTCAAATAAAATTTTCTTGATTGCCGATAGCGATAAAACAGAAGCTGGAGAAATACCAAAAGCTAAACAAAAGCATTTTGCCAAGTTAAAACAGGAATTAGGTGATAATTTTTGTTTGTTGGAGTGTAAAGAAATTGAAAATTTACTATCAGGAAAGATAATAAAAGGAGTTGTTGCAAAATATGAAAAAGAAAATATTGAAAATATTGAAATTAAAAATATTGAAAAAATTAATAAAAAACCGTATATTAATATGAATATCGGGAAATTTATTGATAATAATTTTGAAAACAAAAAAAGAAATTATTCCGCAAACAATACAATTAGTGATAAAGTTCAATTTTGTAATCGAGCTATCGAAGTAATGGACAAACTTACTTTTGAAGACTTATCGGAACAAGCCAAAGAAGTTAGTGAAAAAATTTATAAATTTATAGAGAAAAGTAATAAATTCTAAACCCTTACAAATCATTCAATACTTTTATAAATTCCGTTAAGCTATACGCACCTTCAATTTTAGAGTTTTCAAAAACCATGAAATATTTATATTCTTTACCAGACAAGTTTGCCCAACGCTGTCCGAGTTTTAGCTTTTGTTTGCTGTCGGAATTATCACGGTCGTCGCCTTTGGTTTCTACAATTAGAATAGTGCCTTTTTTTGTAAGAACTATAAAATCAGGATAGTGATTTTTGAAACCGTTTATTGCAAAACCCCTTTTTTCGATGTTTTTTGTCCAGAAAACAACAGATTTTGTGTTTGCAATTTCGTTAATTGCCTTTGCTTCAAAATTATTCATTTTCCCCTCTTTGCCGTATAAGGATTTTTTAATACCGGTATCAATACCAATAGGAGCAATGTTTGAGGGTAGTTCGTAAGCCGGCTGAACATTTATTTTATCAGAATCTATACGATTGTAAAATTCTTTTTCGGCGTGTTTTTCAGTCAGTTTATTAATCCATTTTTTTATTTTGTCTTTGTAAGTATATTCATGGTTTACAAAGTCCACCATTTGCTCACTTGTGAAATCTTGAAGTATTAATTTCAGATATTTGTTAATTTCCTGTTCCGGAATAGGATACATATTTCCAAGTAATGTAGTCATTCGTCCGGAAAGTTCTTTTATTTGTTTTTCTTTCGGGATAGAAAGAATATAATCGAGCAAAGGAGCTGTAAATCTGCTATCTACCTTATCGAAAGAAGCTGAATATTCTTTTTTGCCTATTTTTTCGATGTCCACTTTGTATAAGTCCGATGAAGTGCCGGTAAAAGGAATATCACGATTTTGTTTGCTTAGTTGAAAACCGGTTAAAAGATTTACTTTAGAAAGTTTTACAGTCTTGGTATCAAACATTTGTAAGCCCTCTATTTCGATAACAAATTGTGGCAAATTAATTGCTTTTGCATCTTTTGTAAATATTTCTTTCATTTCTACAAGAGTTATTTTTTCGGCAACTTCCACCGGAAACGAACTATCCGAACTGTCAGCCTGATTATTTTCTTCGTATTCTTTACTTTCAGTTTCGGCTTTATCTACCATTTCCGAAATAAAATTACCGGTTTCTGTATTGGAACTATTTTTGATACTTTCACTATCAATTTCATCAACAACATTTTCTTCCTGATTCTCTTCCGATTTTGTGGAAATATCATCAAAAATACCGATAGTTTTTCCTTTACTTATTTTTTTTGAATTTTTATCAATATTCGTACTTACCGAAATAGCTGGTTTATAATCTTTTTCGCTGAAACCTGAATATTTTAGTCCTTTTACTATATTTCCCAAAGTTTCCATAAATACACTGGAAGCAGTAAGTACAAACGAAAGATTTAATACATCTTCATCGAAACGGCGGACATAGGGTTGCCTTAAAATACGTCCAAGAATCTGTTCAACATCAACAGCAGACGACTTGTTGGCAATGGTTGCCAAAATATAGGCAAACGGACAATCCCAACCTTCTTTAAGGGCATTTACAGTGATGATATATTTTACTTTACAATCCTGTGAAAGTAATTTTATATTTTTAAGTTCGTTGTTGTAGGCAGTTTTAATTTTTATTTCCTCTTCCGGAATACCGCTTTTCAGTAATTTTTCTTTTATTTTTTCAAAAGTAACATTATCTTTTTTTGATTTTGGTTGTGCCTGAAACAAAACAATAGGGCGAATATATTTGCCGGTAAGTTCCATATTTTTATCGGCAGCCTTACCAAGCCTGTTGCGTAACTGAATTGCATTACTGATAACTTCGGTAGTACTTTCGGCATTGTGGACAATTACAGGCAGTTTTACCATGCACTCTTTTTTGAGTTCGGAGGCATCTGTAAAGCTAATAATATTACTGTTGTTTCGTGGTGTTGCGGTTAAATCGAGTATAAAAGCCGGATTTAAGTTTTTGAGCATTTCTACACTCAAATCGGTAGTTGCATTATGACTTTCATCGACAATAAGTACAGGATTTAAGTATCGGATAACGTTTATTAAAGCATCTTCGGGCGTGTTTTTTAATAGTGTTTTTTTGTAATCGGGCAGTTGTATGAAACCGGTAAGTTGTCCGTTTTCCTGATAAATTTTGCGGTCGTCTTTATTTCTTGCTCGCAAACTGTCGTAACTTACTACAAAAATACTTAGATTTTCCTTTACCGAAGAAGGATTAAAACCTCTTGCTTGCAACAAGCTGTCTTTATCGTAAATTTCGACTTTATTATTGAAATGCAGATTAATTTTTTGTCGGTAAGGGTGCGAAGTATTCGACAAGTTTTTGATAGTTTGTTCTAAAATAGTAACCGACGGCACAAGCCAAACAACTGCTTTTGTGCGTTTTAAGTCCATTCCTTTGAAAATAGTTTGCAAGGCATAAGAGGCTATAAAAGTTTTTCCGCCTCCGGTTGGAACTTTTGTACATATATGCGGAACATTTTTAATGTTGTTTTTATAGGGAGGCATTCCGGTATTTTCTACCGAATTATATGCCCCGATTTTATCTTCCCAAAACAAATTAAATGCTTTTGAAATATCTTTTTCTTTTTGTAGATATTCCAAATACGATGAAATATCATTTATTATTTGTTTCTGATAGCTTTTAAGTTCCATTTTTTGTAATTCCAGACTTTGTCTGATTTAATAATTAAATGAATATTCAATATTCAATACAGAATTTTCAATTTTCATTTTTTTGTATTTTTCTTTTTTGCAGTATCAATACTTTTAAATAAGATTGAAATTAACTCGTCAGTTTCTTCAATTAAAGGTGTTAATCTATTGATGTTTTTTACTATTTTTGATTGAATTATTATTTTTAGCCAAACTTCGGTTTCTCGTAATTCTTTTAGAGCTATTTTCAATTTATGAATAAAATCTGCTCGCGACTCTGCACTAATTGCCTCACCGTAATTGGGTGCAGGCGAAGTTCCACTTCTAAGAATTTGACCCGAAATATGTTTTCCTGCTTTTGTATTAGGTAGATTTTCAGAAAGTCTGATAATTCTTACTGCAAAATCTATTAATCTATCTTTCAAATCATATTTTTTCGTCATTGATATTTATTTGAAAATTGAAAATTCTGTATTGAATATTGAAAATTTTGGTTGAACTAAAGATATTCAATGATATTTTTAGCGCTCCATAAAATTATAATAAAGTCGTAAATATATACGATTATTCAAAAATAAGTATTATGTTTGCAACGAATTCATTCTACCGTTCGGAGGAAGGAAATCGGAAAACGCAAGCCAAGATGCTATGTGTTTTCTGCAAATTTTAGAATATCATTTTTTTGTTTACTTATCAATTTACTTGCTTTTTAAGGTGAAAATTTGTATATTTACACAAAGACCAAAATTTAGTCTCATCTCTCCGGAAGGGAGAAAGAGATCGAACAGCGACAAGCTCGAACTTGCTCGCTGTTTGCGTTTTATAGAACCTTATTAGTCTTGATGTTTTTTAATTTCCGACAAAATTGTTATAAAATCAGGTTCTGAACTTGAAATAATTTTATCCTGAATATGCTTGTGATGTGGAAATGTTGATATATTAGTGTGATGTTTAACATTATCGTATCTGAAAATCATTGAATTATCTGATGCCATATAGTGATATTTATATTTAATCTTTTGAACTTTCCTTGCAACTATTCTTACAACTTCAATAAATTCCAAACGTCCTTTTTCAAAATACAACAAGCCTTTAAAAATACCAAATTCACTATCAATTTTTTTCTTTTCGGTCTGTTGCCTGACAACTATATCGGAATTTGCAATAATTCTCTCAATACTAATAAAATAGTCGTCTATAATCATTGTAAATGTTTTATTTCGTTCAGATAACTTTTATATGTTTCGA
>JAOZMN010000624.1 GCA_029934265.1 Bacteroidales bacterium | reverse complement strand
AGACGGAGCTTCGACTGATAATACTTTAAATATTATTAATAAATATAAAAGTTGTATAAGCAAATTTGTCAGCGAGCCGGACAAAGGAATTTATGATGCTTTAAATAAAGGAATCGAATACGCAACCGGCGATGTGATAGCATTTTTGCATTCTGATGATATTTATATTTCCGATACTGTTTTGCAGAAAATGGCAAATGTTTTTAAAAGCGAAACAGTCGATTCCCTATATGCTGATTTGGTTTATACAGATAAAGAAGACACCGATAAAATAGTCAGGCATTGGAAGTCCGGAACTTTTGATTATAAGCAACTTAAAAAAGGTTGGATGCCACCACACCCTACTTTTTTTGTGCGTAAAAAAGTATATGAAAAGTTTGGAAATTTTGATACAAATTTCAAAATAGCAGGCGATTATGATTGTATTTTAAGATTTTTACATAAAAATAAAATTTCGGTAAAATATTTGAATCAAGTTATTATTAAAATGCGTGCAGGAGGGGCGAGTAATAAAAGTATTTCTAATATTATTATTAAAATGAAAGAAGATTTGAAAGCCTTAAAGAAGAATAATGCCGGAGGAATATTTACTTTATTTCTTAAAAATACAAGGAAAATAAGCCAATTATTTGGGAATTAAGATGTTTACAAAAGTAAAATAGGTGTTTCTTTTTGTAAACTACAATTAGAAAAAAGACAAGTTTTGTTTTCTTTTTTTTGGTAAAAAGACCCTGCGGGTTTTAACTAACAAACTGCTGTTAAGTTTGCTGACTTCGTAGGTACTTGTTAATAGAAACCCGCAGGGTCTTGTTACGGGAGGGTAGGGGAGTTTAGAAAAACAATTTAAGTTAAATTATTGATATACAGTAAAATATTAAATAATTATATTTATTTTTATAAATAAGATTAAAATTTTTGTTCGGATTTAAAAATGTATTACTTTTGCAACGGTAAAAAACCAAGCCCGGATGGCGGAATTGGTAGACGCGTTGGTCTCAAACACCAATGGCAGTAATGTCGTGCCGGTTCGACCCCGGCTCCGGGTACTTAAAAACCGATAATACAAATAATTGTATTATCGGTTTTTTTTATATAATGATATTAGCCGGAGTTTGAGTTTAAGTGAATTTCCGGCTATCTAAAATTACATAATAAACTAGGAATTTGCTATATTTTTTAGTCATATATAATTTTCCACCTTGTGTTCGCAAAATATAACAATTTAAAAATAAACTTGCTAAGTACATGACAAAAAGGTAAAAAATAGTTCAAAAACGAGCAAAATAAAC
>JAOZMN010000257.1 GCA_029934265.1 Bacteroidales bacterium | reverse complement strand
ATGTTGCTTTTTACCGGTATTATTATTTTATCGAAATTTTTGTACATTGAATATAAGCGACTTAATGCCGGTTTCTGATTCAGAGGTATCATTACACTCGGAATTGCTCCCAGAAAAACTTGCATTTCACTGCTTACGGTTGTTGCACTCGGAATTAATACTATATTCATTTTATTTTTTTTATAAGATTCCAAATACTCAAAACTTTTTCGTTTATGTCGTTTGATATTTTAAAAATAATTGTTGCAACACCAAAAGTAACGGTAATAATCGAACTTCTTACAAAAATATCTATAAAAAAGTTGTCAAAAACAGGGATTAAAAATTTTGAAATTAAATAAATAAACACGCCGATTATCAATGCAAACAAGTGCTTAATGTTTATGGGCTGAAATTTGAATTTTATAATCAAAAAAATATACCGTGCCGAAGCAAAAAAAGTATATGAAATAAAAGAAGCAAATGCAGCTCCGGTAATTCCGAAAATCGGGATAAAAATATAATTTGTAATTATCAACAATAAAACTAACGCCGTCATAAACCATGTCAGAGATTTGTAATATTTTGAATTTCCGATTACAGGACCGCTGACTCCGGAAATCATTTCGATAAGATTTGCCAGCGAAATAAATAAAATAACATATCTGCCTTTTTCGTATTCCTGAGGCAGAAGTTTGAAAATATTTTCAATATTACACCAAATTCCCAAAAATATAAGTATTCCTATAACAAAAAGATTTATACTGCTTTTTTTATATATCGTATTTATCAATTCAAGATTATTGTTTTTCCATGCTTCAGATATTAATACGGACGATATTTTTTTCAGTGCAAACGAGGGCTTTAGTATAACAGCTCCGTAAAAAAAAGCTATCGAGTAAATACCTGTTCCGGCAAGTCCCAAATTTTCGTCCAAATTTATCATTATTTTATCTATATTCGTAATGGCGATACCGCTCAATCCGGCAATTATTCCAAAAAAACCGACATTTATCATTAATCTTTTCAGCTTTTTATCTGCAAAATTAAATTGTGGTCTGAAATTAAAAGATTTCTTCTTTATTAATGAAATTATCATTACTCCAACCGCCAAAGCTGTATTAAATATATAAAGTATAATAAAACTTCGGAAACTGAAAACCTCAAAATAATACAATATAATTATCAATAAATATAAAACACGCAATAATACATCACGAACAAAAGTTCCGATAACTGCATCAAAAAGAACTTTATTGTAAGCATCGGTGATATTGAACAGAAGGGTTAAGAAGGTAAGTGGAATTATATAATAAATATATTCTACAAAAAGTGGTGATTGCAGTGAATGTTTTTCAATAAGAACGGGTCGCAATAAGAAAAAAACAATTAACCCCAATAAAAAACCTATTACAGTAAATAAGCTTAATATAAATAAAAAACCGTTATGATTTTTTTCAGCATTTCTAAATTCGGGAAATATTTTAGTTGTAACGTTTATTAAGCCTAAACTTGATAATTGAGCGAATAATATTGCGTAAGTTACCAATATATTTACCAGTCCGATTTGCGAAGCGGATAAAATTTTCGGAGCTATTATTGCTACGTTCAAAAATCCAATAGCAATACCTATATACGAATAAATACTGCTTTTTACCGATTGTTTAAATATTACTCCCACTTAGATTCTAATTTATTTTTGTTCAAAATTAAAAAAAATTCAGCTAATTAAAATTTTACTTTACTTTTGGACTATCGAAATATTGCAAAAAAATCACATATTAAACGCATGAACAAAAATACTGTTAAAATAATAACCGATAATAATTTGTGTATAGGTTGCGGGCTTTGTAAAACAAGCTGTCGAGACGATGCCATTATTATAAAATTCGATAAAAACAAGGAATACAAACCGATTATTGATTTCGAGAAATGTACATATTGTGCTTTATGTTATTTTAATTGTCCGATGTCCGCCAAGAATTTGAATGCAAGAATTGCCGATGCTTCTGTACACAATACGGAGTACGGTATCGAAAAAGCCTTAAATTTTTACAAAGGATATGAAAATGATTATGAAAACTACATAAAAAGCTCTTCCGGCGGGATTTTATCCGGTTTGCTGAAATATTTATTGAAAACAGCTAAGATAGATGCAGTTGTACACGCCGAACAAAATTTTACCGACAATAAAGGGACGTATTTTCAAGCCTCTATATCGAAAACCGAAAACGAGATTGACCAAAAAAGAAGCTCTTTTTATTACCCGATTGAATTTTCCGAAGTTTTGGAAAAGGCGGTTGCAGATGAAAGTATTAAAAATATTGCATTTCTCGGAACTCCTTGTGTGATTTCGAGTTTGACTTATTTACTTAGAACTCGAAAAGATTTACGAGCCAAAATTAAATATAAATTTTCGCTCATGTGCAGTCATAATACAGGTGCCGGTTTTACCGATATGCTTGTGGATTCGATGACAAAAGACAAATCGCATAGAGCCTTCAAACACAGAGATAAAGAAAATATCCCGACAGCCGATAATTTTAATAATTCGGTAACTTTCAAAGATAATAAAAAACTTGAAGTTTCCCGCTACAAAACTCCGTTTACAACTAACTGGCGAGTATATTCTTATGCCATGAAAGGTTGCAGTTATTGCCCTGATTTTTTCGGTGCCGATGCCGATGCAGGGTTTAAAGATGCTTGGGGTTTTTCTGTCGATAGGAAAGAAGGTGAAACTGTACTTTTTTCAAACTTGCAAGAAATCAGCGACATATTGATAGAAATGCAGGAAAAAGAAATAATTACACTTTCCGAAATTACAAAAAAAGAGCTGATAAAATCGCAAAAAACAACAGTCGCCGATAAATCCGTTTATGTGGGATACCGACAGAACAGGAAAAAATATCTGAGAAAAAATTTAAAGAAAAAAGCAAAATATTCTTTAATTATTCCGTAAAAAGGAATATCGAAAAAATATCAAAATTTCTATTTCGTAATTTTAATAAACGAATATTAGATATTTTCTTGAAATTTCCCGGATTTGTAGTTCGCAAAACATCGGTATATCTTGGTTTACTGGTAGCAGCACGAGAGAAAAATTCAGGATTTGAAGTTTTATATACAGCCGGTTTCGGTTATCAAAATATCGGCGATGAGGCTCAGTTAAGTACAAACCTTCAAATTTGGGATAAAATTTCCGATAAAGTTTCCGTTACATTACTTTCAACCGACCCTGCTTATACCCGAAAAGAACATGGCAGTTATGATGTCCTTTTTGCTTCGAGAAATATCTTGTGGGGATACAAAAATTTGGAATATTCCGGAATAGGCGAGACAAAATTTTTTCAACTTTTTTTCAGATTAAAATTTACAAGTGTAATGCTGACAGCTTTTTTTGTAAAATATTTTAATATTGGTTTGTTTGCTTCGCCGGAATTGGCGTATTTTCTGAAACGCTTAAAAAATGCAGACCTTTTGCATATCGGCGGCGGAGGTTATCTTACCGGAAAAACACCTTCGAGATTATTCGATTATATGGGTTTGATACGTTTGAGCAATTTCTTGAATACCGATATTATTCTTTCCGGACATAATATCGGTATTTGGCAAAATAAGTATCAGCGAAGAATGGGAAAGCATATTAAAAAAGCAAAATTTATAGGACTTAGAGACGATGATAAGTCTATCGAAAGTTTAAAACAAATTTCTGTTTACGATGAAAAAAAAGTAATTCCTTTGTTCGATGATGCTCTGTTTTGCGAAAATGCCAATCCCGAAATATTTAATAAATATTTGAAATTAAATTCTCTTGAAAAAGATACAAAATACATCTTAATAAATGCTTATTACTTTAAAAGTACAGAAAAACAGGTAAAAGAAACTTTACTCAAACTTAATAATATAATAGAACAAAATTTAAACAACCGAAAAATTAAAATTGTACTGCTTGCGATGCACTATTCGGATTTGCCGGCTTTAAAATTCATAAAAAAGAATCTAAAAGTTGAAAGTGAAATTTTTCGTCATGATGATAATTTTAGAATAGTAATCTCTTTAATACGAAATGCTTATGCTGTAATTTCAACACGACATCACCCTCTAATTTTTGCAATGTCCGGTGCTGTACCTATACTTTCCATTGTTTTTGATGCTTATTTTAAGCATAAAAATATCGGAGCGATGAAATTATTCGGACAAGAAAAATATGTTTTGGATAATTCCGAAATAGATTCAGGTGAGATTAATATTAAATTAAAATATATTTTAGAAAACAAAAACAGTATTTCAAAAAGTATATCAAATAAACTCGATAACTTCAAAGGAAAAAAAGGCTATATCATTAAAGAATATCTCGAAAAATATACAAATATAAAAAAGAACCAGTAAAGTTAATAGTTCAGTATATTTTAAAAAATATCATAACTTGCTTATTCTCCGTAGCGCAAGGTTTAAAACCTTCGCTACGGAAAATATTGATAATTAACTTGTTATATAAAAGGGTGTCGAACTATTATAAAGTATGATACTGCAATAATAGCCTAAGGACGACTATTTTAAATTTAACAGAAATAAAAATAAACTTAGATTTGAAAATATTGATATTTCGGAATATAAAGAAGTTGATATTATACAAATGTTTCATGTTTTTGAACACATTTTCGATATAAATACATTTTTGGAAAAATTGAAACAAATAAAACCTGTTAAATTTTATTTTGAAGTTCCGAATTGTACAAACGAAAAAGTTAAAACGGATTCACTTTTG
>JAOZMN010000623.1 GCA_029934265.1 Bacteroidales bacterium | reverse complement strand
TTCGAACCAATGCCGGAAGCTGCAAATCCGGTTATCGTAACGCAAAACGAATTTATGCGACGAATGAAAGATATGTCGGCACTCGGTGGCGGAGGAATGGGAAGCTATTACGGACAAATGCCTGACAGTTACAACCTTGTAGTAAATTCAAATCATACTTTGATTACAAAAATCAGTCAAGATTTGAAAGAAAATGCAGGCGACAAAATAGCAAAAGTACAAGAAAAACTATCATCTGTAAAAAAAAACAAAGAAGCACTTGAAAAACTTTCGGAAGGAAAAAAAGAAGAAGAAATCCCCCAAGAAGAAAAAGATAAAGCAGAAAAACTAAATAAGAAAATTTCCGAAATCGAAAACGAGAAAGCTGACATTCTTAAAGAATACGGAAACGACAACAAACTTGTAAAACAAATTATCGACCTTGCTTTACTTGCAAACAATATGCTTAAAGGCGAATCGCTCAATAAATTCGTAAAAAGAAGCATCGAAATTATCGAAAAATAAAAACTTGTAATTTTTTTAGTATGGTAAAACTTTGGCAAAGTTGAATTTTACCATACGATACATAAAAAGCACCCCGTAAATACCGACAGGGTGCTTTTTATGTAAAAAAAACGAACGGTTTAATCAAAATAATTGATTTTTTCAAAAATATAATTTAATTTTACACATTAATAAAAATTTTGCACTCTGTATTTTTTTGCAATTATCAATGAAAATAAAACCTACATATAAAGAATTAGAAAATCAAATAAACAGGCTTCGCAAAGAATTATCCGACAAAAACTCCAAGCCGGAGCTTGAAGTACCGGATAGTATTATACAATATTCAAATAAAAACAGAAAACTCTCTTATGCTATTGAGCAAAGTGCAAACGTAGTATTAATAACTGACATATCAGGTAATATCGAATATACCAATCCTAAATTTACCACAATAACAGGATATTCCGCAGAAGAAGTACACGGTAAAAATCCCTCTATATTAAAATCAGGAAAGCATACAGAAAAATTTTATTCCGATTTATGGAAAACCATAAGCAATGGAAAAATATGGAAAGGAGAATTTTGTAACAGAACCAAAAACGGACTTGTTTTTTGGGAATCTACTACAATAATACCGGTGAAAGATAATTCCGGAAAAATAATAAATTACCTTGCCGTAAAAGAAGATATTACCGTACAAAAAGAAGCCGATAAAATACTACTCTTACAAAATGAAGAATATTTATTGCTTAATAAAGAATATGTTAAGCAAAACGAAGAATTAAGAAAAGAAAAAGAAAACACAGAAATAAG
>JAOZMN010000256.1 GCA_029934265.1 Bacteroidales bacterium | reverse complement strand
TTTGTATAACAACTTGACTGTTATATTTTTATAAATATAGCTTTGCTCTATTAAAAAGGTCGAAGACCTTACTTATACATTTCTTCTCTTTGTTGTTTTATTTTTTCACTTAAAATATATTCATCGTAAGGCATTAATTTATCAATAGCACCTTTTGGTGTAATTTCGATTACCCGATTACAAATACTGCTTATCAAACGGTGGTCATGTGAAGACATTATGATGTTTCCGGTAAAACTTTTAAGACCGTTGTTGAGGGCTTGTATGGATTCCAAATCCAAATGATTTGTAGGGGTGTCCAAAATCATTACATTTGCGTATTTGAGCATCATGCGTGAAATCATGCAACGCATTTTTTCGCCTCCGGAAAGTATATTGCATTTTTTATAAATATCTTCTCCCGAAAACAACATTTTACCAAGATAACCTCTTAAATATAACTCACTTGTGTCGGACGAAAATTTTGCAAGCCAATCTATTAAAGTTTCTTCGGTTTCAAAAAACTCGGAATTATCCAAAGGTAAAAATGAATGCGTAATTGTTTGTCCCCATTCGTAAGTTCCGCTGTCCGGTTGGTCGTTTTCCGAAATAATTTCCATAAAAGCGGTCATTGCTCTCGAATCTTTGGAAAGCAGAACAATTTTTTCGTCTTTTTCAACAGAAAAATTTATATTACTGAAAAGCAAATCACCTTTGAGGGTTTTACTTAAATCGGTAACTTGCAGAATGTTATTACCCGGTTTTCTTTCCGGATTAAAAATTATACCCGGATATTTTCTTGTGGAAGGTTGTATTTTCGAGAAATCGAGTTTTTCGAGCATTTTTTTTCTGCTTGTTGTCTGCTTTGATTTTGCAACGTTTGCACTGAAACGAGAGATAAATGCCAAAAGTTCTTTTTTCTTTTCTTCCGCTTTTTTATTTTGTGTTTGTTGCTGTTTCAAAGCAAGTTTGCTCGATTCGTACCAGAAAGTATAATTTCCGGCAAAAAGTCTTATTTCTCCAAAATCAATATCGGTTACGTGCGTACATACAGAGTCGAGAAAATGCCTGTCGTGAGAAACTACAAGTACTGTTTTTTCATAATTTCCGAGATAATTTTCAAGCCACATTACCGTTTCTAAATCCAAATCGTTTGTCGGCTCATCAAGAAGTAAATTATCAGGTTTTCCGAATAACGCACGAGCCAGCAAAACCCTTACTTTTTCTTTTCCGCTGAGTTCTTTCATCAGCTTATAGTGCATACCGTCTTTTATTTTCATACCGCTGAGCAATATTGCGGCTTCACTTTCAGCATTCCAACCGTCCATATCTGCAAATTTTTCTTCAAGTTCGGCGGCTTTTATTCCGTCTTCCTCCGAAAAATCGGGTTTTGCGTATAAAGCATCTTTCTCGTGCTTTATTTTCCAAAGTTCTGTATGTCCCATTTGTACGGTATCTATTACCGTCAGTTCATCAAATGCAAAGTGGTCTTGCGAAAGTACGGATAAACGTTCGCCTTGTCCCAAACTGATATGTCCTCTTGTGGGGTCGAGTGTTCCGTCTATCATTTTTAAAAAGGTGGATTTGCCGGCTCCGTTGGCTCCGATAACTCCATAGCAATTTCCGTCGGTGAATTTTAAATTTACACCTTTAAAAAGGACTTGTTTGCCGAATTGCATTGAAAGGTCTGCTACTGTAATCATGGAAATTAAGAATTTAAAATTAAAAAAGTCTGCAAAGTTATGTTATTTTTCAATAAATTTCAAAATTTCATTAAATGAATTGAAAATAAGTTGAGTATCTTGCTTTAGCCTTGCTTGAGAATGATGTCCGTGTGTAAGCAAAAAACATTTTATTCCTACACAGTCGGCAACTTCTTTATCGTGCAGAGTATCACCGATTAAAACGATTTTTTGCCTGTCGATATTTATTTCTTTGATAAGTTCTTTTGCTTTTTCTAATTTTCCGTGAGCATAATGGTCGGTAAGTCCTTTTATATGTGTAAAATATTTTTTTATTCCGAAAATTTCAAGTTCCTCGTACAAATGTTCTTGTTTTCTTGCCGAAAGTATCGACTGTTTTATTCCTTTTTTCTTAAAATAGTCTAAAATTTCAAGAGTTCCTTCATGTAACCGGCTTTCATTTATTCGCAGGTTGTATTTTTCTATAAATTCCGTTCCTACTTTCTCAAAACTTTCTTTTTCAAAATCGAAACCTATTTTTTGATAATAATCTTTAACAGGAAAATCAAAAATTTTACGATATTTCTTACTTGTGATTGTTTTAAGTTTTCTTGTGTAAAGCATTTTATTAATGACACTTACGCATAAATCGGCATCGTTTAAAAGTGTGCCGTTGTAATCCCAAATTATATGTTGCATATCAAGTTTTTTTTTAAAGATGAGTTCGGTATAAAAAGACCATTAGGGTTTGATTTAACAAAATTTAATAAATCTAAATATTTGATTTATAGTTTATTACTTAAAACCCTAAGAGTCTGATTTCGAGAAAATCTACTTTTTAGACTGAACTCAAAGATGCAAATTTGCAATTCAATTATCGAAATATCAAAAATAAGTTAAGACTTTTATTTGTTTAATTGATATTATTTTATCTATATTTATGAATATTTATTTCTAAAATTTTATACAGATGAAAAGATTATTATCAAGTTTATTATTTATCACCTTTGTCGTATTGATAGCGACAAATTGTAAGAAAGATGACGTTTCCGATGCAAATGAAAATCCGAAAGTTCAAGATACGATTAAATATGAAGTTGTCAATATCCAAACTGATTACGGAGATATTTTAATTTGGCTTTACGATGAAACTCCTTTACACAAACAAAATTTCGACAGCTTGGTAAATGTCGGTTTTTTCGACAGTCTTATTTTTCACAGAGTAGTGAAAGATTTTGTAATTCAGGGTGGCGACCCGCAAGGAACAGGTATGGGCGGACCGGGATATACAATTCCTGCTGAATTTAACGATAATCTTACTCATGTCGAAGGAGCGGTAGGATCGGCAAGAGATAATAATCCGGAAAAACGCTCAAGCGGCTCTCAATTTTATATTGTTGAAAATCCGGAAGGTACTCATTTTCCGGACGGAGAATATACCGTATTCGGAATTACAATAGGAGGCATGAAAACCGTACATGACATTGCAGATGTAGATTTGGCGGGTAGTACTCCTGTTAAAGATGTTGTGATGAATAAAGTTGAGATTAAAAAATATTCAGCAGAAAAACTTCTTGTTGATTATAATTTCACTGTTCCTGAAAAACAATAGTTCCCCAAAAAATAAAGCACTTCTCAGGGAAAAGAAGTGCTTTATAAACACAAATTATTAACTCAAATTAAAAAAATTATGAAAAATTTTATTCTTATTAGTCAGTGCAAAGATATACTCAAGTATTGTTAAATGCTGAAAAATAAAATTAATTTATGTTAAAAACGGTATTTTAAGTTGTTTCCATACTTCTTTCTTCTTTTCTTTTTTATCGTTATCAAGGTTTGAAACTGACAGACCAAGCAGGCGTATTCCTTTGGAAATAAAATCTATACCTTCGATTAATGAGTAACTTTGCTTTTTTATTTCTTCTTGTTTTTTGATATAATTTTTATTTGTTTTACTTCGAGTTATTTGTTTAAAATCTGCAAATTTTATTTTTACTGTTAAAGTTTTTCCGAAAGTATTTATTTTCAAACAGCGAGAATATAATATTTCCGTTATTTCGTTCAATTTTCCGATAATTTCATCTTTATTTTGCAAATCGTATTCAAAAGTTCGTTCCGCACCTATTGATTTTCTTTGTCGGTGCGAAATTACTTTGCGAAAATCAACAGCTCTTGAAATGCTGTAATAGTAGTCGGCACGATTTCCGAAAATTGCAATTAATTGTTCTTTTTTGATTTTTTTCAAATCGTTTCCGGTAAAAATACCGTATTCGTGCATTTTTTTTACGGTTACTTTTCCTACTCCGAAAAATTTTTCTACCGGTAATTTTTCAGTAAATTCTTCCGCTTCTTCCGGCTTTATAAGAAAAAATCCATTGGGTTTATCATAATCGGAGGCTACTTTGGCAAGAAATTTATTTATCGAAACTCCGGCAGATGCTGTTAGTCCGGTTCTTATTTTTATGCGTCTTTTTATGTCTTTTGCGATAATGCTTGCCGAAGGAATGCCGACTTTATTTTTCGTTACGTCCAAAAAAGCCTCATCGAGCGAAAGTGGTTCAACCAAATCGGTATAATCGTAAAAAATATCTCTTATTTGCATCGAAACGTACTTATAGACTTCAAATCGGAGCGGTGCAAAAATTAAATGCGGGCATTTTCGCAATGCCATAAACGAAGGCATAGCCGAACGGACACCGAATTTTCGAGCCTCATAACTTGCCGCCGAAACAACGCCTCTTCTTCCTTTGCTTCCCACCACAAGCGGTTTTCCTTGCCAAGCCGGATTGTCTCGTTGTTCTACGGAAGCAAAAAAAGCGTCCATATCTATATGTATGATTTTTCGATGTTTCAAAATATTTTAACGAATAATTCAGCTGTCGGTAGAAAATTTATATCCTACGCTGTATATTGTTTGCAGATAATCTTTACTTCCGGCTTTTGTAAGTTTTTTTCTGAGATTTTTGATATGTGTATATATAAAATCGTGCGAATCTGCATAGTCCATATAATCGCCCCAAAGATGCTCGCTTATAGATGCTTTGGTCAGAACTCTGTCTTTATTTGAAGTGAAAAATATCAATAAATCAAATTCTTTTTTTGTAAGTTCTATTTCGTTTTGATTAACAAAAACT
>JAOZMN010000024.1 GCA_029934265.1 Bacteroidales bacterium | reverse complement strand
TCGGCTTTCAAAAAAGATTTCTTAAAAACAAAAGTAGAAGAAACCACAGCCGGTCTTAAAAAAAGTAAAGTTTTCAGTTTGGAAATAGAGCTTATTCCTTCAACCGGCGATATTGAACTTCCGAATATTGAATATGATTTAGGAAAATCAAGTTTAAGACCGGAATCATTTGTTTCGCTCGATAAACTTGTGAATCATTTAATCGTAAATTCAAATATCACAATAGAACTTGCCGCAAATACCGATTACAGAGGTAGCGAAACTTCAAATCAAAAACTTTCGCAGGCAAGGGCACAATCCGTTGTAACATATCTTATAAGTAAAGGAATAAAAGAAGACAGATTAACTCCGATAGGATACGGAGAAACAAAACCGAAAGAAATTGACGCAACAACTTCTTATAAATATGATTTTCTTAAAGAGGGTGATGTTTTAACGGAAGAATTTATTAAAACTCTAACTGCCGAACAACAAGAAATTACAAATCAGATGAACAGGCGTACACAATTTAAAGTACTTAGAACAGATTACGGAATGAATACCGTACCGTTCGGAGGATAGTGTCATAAATATTTTATTTATCACTTTCAGCTCAAACTCTAATTACAAAAAAACTTTTATACAAAATTCAAATATAAAAGCCCGGACGCAAATATATCGGAAGTAGTTTGGAAACACGATAGTTGCACCGGGCTTTCTAAGGTCTTCGACCCGTATAATGTGGAAAAAGCCGTATATTAATTAAAATTCGGAAACGAACCATACCGGCTCGCTAATTGTTTGGCGGTTTTTTATTTTTTGTTTTATTACTTTCTTTGAAAAGAAAAACATATTATTATCATTTCTTTTTTCTATATTAAAAATATCGTCAAAAAATACCACCCCGTAGATAGTGGAAAATACAAAAAGAAAAAAAATGGAATTTTTAAGTACAATTTTACCCATAAAACGAACATTTAAAAGTGAAGTTTGCTTTACAAAAAAAGAACTTTATTTTACACTGTGCAAATTTATTTTTGTTTTCGCTATTTTTTTTACTGTAAATTCCTGTAATTCAGACGAATTTAACACTACAAAGGACGGAATTAAGTACAAATATACAGTAAAAAACGAAGACGGGAAAAAAGCACAAGTATCTGATATTGTGCAGATTAACTTAAAGTATTATAATCAAAAGGACTCATTGATTTTCAACTCTTTAGACATTTCTACAAATTTCAGAATAAAAATAAAAAAAAATAAAAAATCTTTGTTCGACCGGGCTTTGTTACAGCTTTTTACGGGCGAAAAAGCAATTTTTTGGATAAATGCCGAAAATTTCTATATCGAAACTCAAAAAAAACAAGTACCTGATTTTATAAAAAAAGATGAAGACTTAAAATTTGAAATAGCTTTGAATGAAATTATAAGTCCGGAAATTATTGAAAAAGAAAAAGCCGAAAAATCGGAAAAACTTAAACAAGAAGAACAAACAAAGCTCGAAGAATATATTTCAATAAATGAAATTGAAGAAAAACCGACCAAAACCGGTTTATTTATTATAAAAAACAAACAAGGTACAGGAAAAAAAACTCAAATAGGAGACACGGCAGTTGTACACTATAATGCTTTTTTCATAACCGGAGAAATTTTCGACAGTTCGATAGAAAGAGACGAACCGTTTATTTTCGTTATCGGAAAAAATGAAGTAATACCGGCTTGGGAAGAAGCAATTTTAACTATGAAAGTGGGGGATAAAATAACACTTATTTCTCCGTCTTCACAGGCTTATGGCGAACAAGGGTACGGAAAAACAATTCCGCCGTTTTCAACACTTGTTTTTGAAATAAAATTATTGAAATTAAGATAAAAATAAATTAAGGTCGGAGACCTGTCATTTTAATGAAAATTAAAAAATTAATAGTAATACTCGGACCTACAGGGACAGGAAAGACAGATTTAAGTATCGAATTAGCCCTAAAATTCGATACTCAAATTATATCCGGTGACTCTCGACAAATCTATAAAGAATTGCAAATCGGAACAGCCGTACCCGAACCGGAACAACTTGCAAAAGTAAAGCACTATATGATTCAAAATAAATCAATTTTTGATTATTACAGTGCCGGAAAATACGAATTGGAAGTACTTGATATTCTGGATAATATATTCAAAACAAAAGATGCCGCACTGCTTGTCGGCGGTTCAGGAATGTACATAGATGCAGTCTGTTCCGGAATAGACGAACTGCCGGATATCGACCCCGAATTACGACAAAATTTAATACGAAAATACGAAAAAGAAGGAATTGAAAGTCTGCGTTTTTACTTAAAACATCTCGACCCCGAATATTATAAAAAAGTTGATTTATACAACCCCAATCGAATACTCAAAGCCATCGAAATTTGCATACAAACCGGAAAAACATATACTTCGTTTTTAAGTCGGAAGAAAAAAAAACGTCCTTTCGAGATAATAAAAATTGGTCTGCTTCGAGAGCGTGAAGAGCTTTACGAACGTATAAACAAGCGAGTAGATTTAATGATAGAACAAGGATTGCTCGCCGAAGCCGAAGAATTCAAAAAATATAAACATCTAAATTCGTTAAATACAGTTGGTTACAAGGAATTATTTCCGTATTTTGCCGGAGAGTATTCATTGGACAGAGCAATAGAACTAATAAAACGAAATTCCCGCCGATACGCAAAACGCCAAATAACATGGTTCAAAAGAGACGAAAAAACAATTTGGATTCACCCCGAAAATATTGATGAAATAAAAACATTATTATTGAAAAAATAATAAATTTGCAACGGATAAGAACTCGTGATTTTTTATATGCATATTAGAAAATAGTAAATAACAGAAAGATAATTTGAATAATAAATTAAAACTATTCAATCATTACAATATAGTAGAACTTTGCCAAAGTTTTCTTTGTTAAATATTAATGTCTTGATAGTCAACAAAAATTAATTTACTTAACTTTGGCAAAGTTGAGTTTGCATAATAAATTAACATGGAAAATTTCAAATTACAAGAATTGCCGGTAAAACAAGATATTGAAACAAAAGCAGTTCTGCGAGCATTGAATAAAGCAAGCAGAGCATTAGCCGAATTAAAAGGCGAAGCAAAAACAATTCCGAATGAAAATATTTTAATAAATACATTAGGACTGCAAGAAGCAAAAGACAGCTCGGCAATAGAAAATATTGTTACGACGAATGATGAATTATTCCTTGCAGCTATTGATAATACAATCGAAAATATTAATGCAAAAGAAGTTCAAAATTATTCAAAAGCATTAAAACACGGTTTCGAACTTGTAAGAAAACATCAATTATTGACTTTTAATAACATTATTGAAATACAAGCCGAACTTGAGCCGAATAAATCCGGATTTAGAAAAATACCCGGAACTGCATTGAAAAATACAGCAGGCGAAACCGTTTATACACCACCGCAACACAATGATACTATTGTAAAACTAATGTCAAATCTCGAAAAATATATAAATGATAATAATTTACAAGATATAGACCCTTTACTGAAAATGCCGATAATTCATTATCAATTTGAAAGTATCCACCCTTTTTACGACGGAAACGGACGAACAGGCAGAATAATTAATATCTTATATCTTGTTCAGCAACAACTACTTGATATTCCGGTACTTTATCTGAGTAAATATATTATCCGTAATAAAACAGAATATTACAAACATTTACAAAATGTAAGAATAAACAATAATT
The DNA here is from genome assembly GCA_029934265.1 of Bacteroidales bacterium. Lineage (GTDB taxonomy): Bacteria > Bacteroidota > Bacteroidia > Bacteroidales > JAADGE01 > JAOZMN01. The sequence goes on along the minus strand of JAOZMN010000024.1, from coordinate 12,914 downwards.
ATGAAAATTGGTTAATTTGGCTTTTGAACGGTGTTACGGAAACTTCAAAAGAAACTATTTTTTTAATTCAACAAATAAAATCTTTAATGGACGAGTTTATTGACAAAATAAAATTTAATTATCCGAAAATTTATTCTAAAGATTTAGTGGAAAATCTATTCAAACACCCATATACAAAAATTGATTTTATAATGAAAGATTTACAAGTAAGCAAACCAACTGCAACACAATATCTTAACAAATTAATTGAATTAGGATTACTGGAAAAAGAAAAAAGAAAAAAAACAAATTATTATACAAATAAAGAACTTTACAAACTTTTTATATAATATTTTCAAGTAAAGAAAACGTCAAAATCTTTACTCAAGAACGTCTTCAAGTAAAGAAAATGCAAAAATCTTTACTCGAGAACGTCTTCAAGTAAAGAAAACATCAAAATCTTTACTCGAAAATATCTTCAAGTAAAGAAAACGTCAAAATCTTTACTCGAAAAAAATAAAAACATATTTTAATCTAATAAAAAATATAAAATGGGACAAACATTCGTAGAAAAAATATTCGGAGCAACAGCCGGAACAATAGTTTTCAAAAAGCCGGACATTGTACTCACTCACGATAATACCGCAAGTATTTGCAAAACTTTCGAGAAAATGGGAGGCGAGAAAGTTGCCGACCCTAATCAACTTTTAATAGTTCTCGACCACAACGCACCGCCAACAACTGCTGCACTTGCAACACAATATCAAACAATCAGAGATATTGTAAAAACGCAAGGTGTCGAAAAATTTTATGATGCAGGAAAAGGAATTTGTCATCAAATAATGTCTTACCATGCCGAGCCGAAAATGCTTATTGTCGGAAGCGACAGTCATACTTGTACAGCAGGAGCTTTTAACGCAATGGCGGCAGGTATCGACAGAACCGAATCCGCAGGACTTTGGCGTAGAGGCGAAACCTGGTTCAGAGTGCCGGAAACTTTAAAAATTACCCTTGCCGGGAAATTACAGCAAGGCGTTTATGCAAAAGATATTTCTTTGTGGATAATCGGAATGCTCGGAACAGCCGGAGCAAACTATATGTCTATTGAATATCATGGCGAAGGAGTTAAGACTCTTGGAATTTCCGAAAGAATGACACTTGCAAATCTTGCTTCCGAAATGGGAGCAAAAAATGCAGTTTTCCCTGCCGACAAGGTGCTTGCCGACTTTTACGGAAAAGAAACAATAGACGGAATTTGGGCTGATAACGATGCTAAATATCAAAAAGAAATTGAAATTAATCTCAATAAATTCTTCCCTGTTGTCGCCGCTCCTCATCAGGTCGATAATGTAAAAGCACTTTCAGAACTTGCAGGAACACCTTTAAATCAAGGTTTTATAGGAACTTGCACAAACGGAAGAATTGAAGATTTACGACAAGCCGCCGAAATTCTTAAAGGTAACAAAATTGCTGACGGATTTCAACTGCTTGTAACTCCGGCATCGCAGAAAATTTATGTTCAAGCTATGAAAGAAGGAATTATCGAAACTTTTATAGAAGCCGGAGCAAATGTGCTATCCTCTTCTTGCGGTCCGTGTTTGGGAACAGGGCAAGGGATTCCTGCCGACGGATATAATATAATATCAACGGCAAACAGAAATTTCTTGGGAAGAATGGGAAATAAAAATTCAAGTGTATATCTTGCATCTCCCGCAAATGTTGCTTATTCGGCACTCAAAGGAAAAATTGCAGATTCTCGAAACGGTAATTTTAACGATAAATATCCTTACGAAAAACAAGAGGAAACTACCGTAACCATTGCCGATACCGATAACAGAAGAAGTAAAAACGGTGTTTGGAATTACAAAGAAGTAAACGACCTGAATACCGATTTAATGTTTGCCGGAAACCTGACTTACAAAGTGTTAAGTTCCGAACCGGAAACAATTTTACCGCATTTATTTGTCGATTTCGATAGTAATTTCTCAAAAAAATTAAAAAAAGACGATATAATTATAGCCGGTGATAATTTCGGTTGCGGAAGTTCCAGAGAACACCCCGCAGTCGGACTTGCTTATGCAGGTGTAAAAGCAGTTATTGTAAAATCGGTAAATCGTATATTTTATCGTTCGGCAATAAATCAAGGCTTATTGCTGATTGTCAGTCCGGAAATTGTTGAAGCATACAAAAACGACGACAAAATTACAATCGACTTCGTAAATTCCGTAATTACACTAAATCAAACGGAATATAAAATTCCAAAATTACCGGAGAAATTAATGCAAATTATTGAGCAAAAAGGACTTATTAATTGGATAAAAAAATTGGACTAACATCTGTTTTGAAAATGAAAAAAACAAATAATAAACTTTCTGAAATAATAAAAAAATATAACGAAAACGATTTTTTTTCTTTTGAAGAAAATAAACAAAAATTGTATATTAATTTTGCATTTCATTCCAATGCGATTGAAGGCAATACTTTAACTTTAGAAGAAACTGAAAATATTTTTACAATAAACAGATTTTCCGAAAAAAAATCAGTCCAAGATAATTTGGAAATATTTGATTATAAGAGTGCGCTAAATTTTATTATAGAACAAGCGAATAAAAAAGTGATTATTGATGAAACTTTTATTAAAATATTAAATTCCGAAATATTAAAAAATACCGGTTCAATAGTCAAAACGGCACTCGGTATGGTGGACGCATCAAAAGGAGAGTATCGTTTATCGTCTGTTTTTGCGGGAAATACAATATTTCCTGATGCTAAAAAAATTAAAAGTTTAATGAGCATTTTTTTTGAAAATTATAAAAATATACAAGATTTTAATATCTCGGAAGCCGTGAATAAAGCTGCAGATATTCATTTTGACTTTGTAAGCATACACCCTTTTTATGACGGTAATGGCAGAACTGCAAGATTATTAATGAATTATATTATGTATATTAATAATCTTCCTTTTATTATTCTTAAAAAAGAAAGCAAAACAGAATATTTCTCCGCTATCAAAAGGACAAGAGCAACAAAAAATATCAATATTTTCAGGGATTTTATTAAAGAACAATATTACAATCAATTAGAACAAGAAATTAAATCAATAAAAAAACAAGAAAATTCAAAAAATATTTTTTTGAGCTTTTGAAAATCTGCTTATGCTGAAAAACTTACCGCTTACAAAAATACGAATAAAAATTGCCGGAATACTTTATCGGATAGTTCGTATTTTTTACCGTTCGGATATAAAAACCGTAAAACGAAATAATATTACTTACGAATTGGATTTATCGGAAGGAATAGATTTTTCGGTTTTTCTTTTCGGAAATTTTCAAAAATATATTTTCGGAAAAGGACTTATAAATATTAAAGAAAATTCAACAATAATTGATGTCGGGGCGAATATCGGAAATATAAAAATTGCCGAAAACTTTATGCTTTCGAGCCGACGGATTATGCTTATCCGAAAATATTAAAAAATATTAGTTTAAATCCGGAATTGAAAGAAAAAATAACAGTAATTAAATCTTTTGTTTCCGATAAACTTTCCGAAAATTCCGAAATACAAGCTTATGCAAGTTGGAAAATCGGCAATAAATCCCACGATACTCAAACACACCCTTTGCACTTGGGTAGTCTTTCCAAAGCAAAAGAAACACCTTCGATAACGATAGATAATTTTGTTAAAGAAAATAATATTCAAAGAATAGATTTGATAAAAATAGATACCGACGGACATGAATTAGAAGTACTTAAAGGGGCATCGGAATCAATAAAAAAATTCAAACCTTACATTATAATGGAAGCAGGTTTATATATTTTAAAAGAAAATAATATTAATTTTACGGATTTTTTCAATTTGTTTAAAGATACCGGTTGTAAATTTATGGATATGAAAACAAAAAAAACAATAAGTTCGGAAAATTATCAAAATAGAATACCTGAAAAATCAACAACGGATATATTGATAAGTTTTTGAAAATAAAACATATCAAAGTCTATTAGATTATTTGTGGAATAAATATCGGTATTTCGACATTTACTTAATGATAATTTTCTAATTATAAGAATTTTACACGAGTGAGTAAGCAACATTAAAAGGTCAGAGACCTTAAGCAAATTCTAAAAAATACATGAATAGAAGAAAGGAAAGATTTTATGAATATTTTGAAAAACTTGCACCGACTTATTCTAAATATCGCAAGCGATTTAAGTATTACTGGAAAGATATAGTTGAATATTTTAATTATTTTATCAGCCAAGAAGATTCCGTAATAGAAATAGGTTGCGGAACGGGTGAAACAATATCGAAACTTAACGGAAAAGAAAAAGCCGGTTTAGATTTCAGTCCGACCATGATAGTACAGGCAAAAAAAAAATATCCTAAAATTGAATTTCGCCTTTTGGAAGCCGAAGAAATAAATATTGACAAAAAATATGACGTAATCGTACTTTCAAACGTAATCGGCTATTTCGACAATGTAAGCGATGTATTTAACGAAATAAAAAAACTTTGCCATACAGAAACACGAATTTTAATAAGTTATTATAATTATTTGTGGGAGCCGATTATAAAAATTGCCGAATTTTTCGGAATAAAGAAAAAAATGCCTCGCCAGAGTTGGCTGTCCATACATGACATCAAAAATTTACTATATTTGTCTGATTTTGAAGCATACAGGTCGGCACGGAAAACACTTTTACCGATAAATATTCCGCTTATTTCTTCTTTAACGAATAATTTTTTTGCAAGATTACCGATTTTTAATATTTTTTGTTTGAATCAATTTGTTTTTGCAAGACCTGTTTTTAAGCAAAAACAAGAAAAAGAATATACAACAAGCGTAGTAATTCCGGCAAGAAACGAAAGCGGAAATATCGAAAATGCTATTTTAAGAATGCCCAAGTTCGGAAAGGCAATCGAAATAATTTTTATCGAAGGAAATTCTACAGATGATACTTGGGAAAAAATTCAGGAAATTCAGAAAAAATACAAAGACACTCACGATATAAAAATAATGCAACAAGACGGCAAAGGCAAAGGAGATGCCGTCCGTAAGGCTTATGCGAACGCAACCGGCGATATACTTATGATACTTGATGCCGATTTAACTGTTCCACCTGAAGACTTACCTAAATTTTACGATGCACTTGCAACCGGCAAAGGCGAATTTATAAACGGTTCTCGACTTGTTTATCCGATGCAAAAAAATGCAATGCGACCGTTGAATACACTTGGAAACAAATTTTTCGGAAGTGTTTTTTCATGGCTTTTGGAACAGCCTGTAAAAGATACCCTTTGCGGAACAAAAGTAATGTTCCGAAAGGATTACGAAAAACTGGCAAGAAACCGAAAATTTTTCGGAGATTTCGACCCTTTCGGAGATTTTGACCTTATTTTCGGTGCTTATAAATTAAATCTTAAAATAATCGACCTCCCTATTCGTTATCAAGAACGAATTTACGGCGATACAAATATTTCACGTTTCAAACACGGCTTTCTTCTTCTGAAAATGGTATTTTTTGCACTCGGAAAAATTAAATTCAGATAGGAAAAATAATTGTATCATTGTACCATTACACCATTGTATAATTAAAATAAATGAGAAATACACAAAATATGACTAATATAATAAAAGGTATAACTTTTTCGATAGTTATCATGCTTGCGATATACGGATTTTTGAATCTGTTTACTTTCAATAAAGTTTCTAATATCAATGATAAAGAATATCGTAAAGAAATACGAAATAATTATAAAATATACAATTTCCCTTTACCGAAGAAATTGAAATTTGCCGGCGAAAAAGTTCCATTAGAAAATTATGATGTCCGTGAATCCCTTGATTTTGAAATATTGAAAGTTGCTTATTGGCATTCTGAACTTTTCTTGTACCTCAAACGTGCAAACAGGTATTTTCCGATAATTGAACCTATTCTGAAAAAAAACAATATGCCGGACGACCTTAAATATTTTGCAATAGCCGAAAGTGGGCTTACAAATGCGGTGTCTCCGGCAGGTGCAAGAGGAGTCTGGCAGTTTATGAAAGCAACTGCAAAAGAATACGGAATGGAAGTATCAACCGAAGTAGATGAACGTTATAATCTTGAAAAATCGACACAAGCGGCTTGTGAATATTTCCGAAAATCGCATAACAAATATAAAAGTTGGGCTTTGGTAGCAGCATCTTACAATGTAGGAGCGGGACGTATTGACGACCGACTGGAAGAACAAAATGTTGAAAGTTATTATGATTTACTTCTTAATAAAGAAACTTCGAGGTATGTTTACAGAACCATTGCGATAAAACTTATCATGGAAAATCCGAAAGATTACGGATTTAACCTTCGTAAGCAAGATTTATATCCGGTAATTCCTACTACGGAAATAAAAATAGATACAACTATCGAAAATTTAACGGATTTTGCAGAACTTAACGGAATAAATTATAAAATGCTTAAATATCAAAATCCGTGGCTCAGAAGAAGACAACTTACAAATAAAAAAGCTAAAGAATATATTATCAAAATTCCAAAAAAAAATTCCCGAACTTATAAATATTACAAAGATATAAAAGAAGACGAAATCATTAAAAGTACAGAGTAAATAAAGTAAGTTTTATTTAACTTTACCGGCATCTACGGCATTTATACCGTAGATGCCGGTAAAGTTTACGGTAATTCACTATTTTTTCAGTAAATTAAAAGAACCGAAAAATTTAGTTTGTATTTCTTGCGGGGCATAATCGGTGCCGGAAATAATTGTAAATTGATAAATAATATTTTTGATAATTATTATTCTGTAAAAAGTTGAGGCTCCTTTATCACTTTTAATTTTAGCGGAAATTCCCTCGAAAGAATCAACTTTAAATGTTGATTTCTCTTCAACTTTCCCTCCTAATTTCTCTATAAAAATTTCGTATAATTTTCCGGTTAATTCTTTTGTCCCTTTGTATTCATTTTTCGCAACTGTTGCAATTAGCGAATATCTGTAGTGTTCGTCAATACTTTTGGCTTTTACGGTAAGTGAACGTTTTCCTTGTTTTTCTTTTATTTCCGGTTTTTTCGGAAAATCAATTTTGTAATTTGCTTTTTTGCTTTTGAAAGTTACCCAGTTATCACTCGGAACAGAAAAGGACATAAGAATAATTGCCGACAAAAATAAGTAAATAGATTTTTTCATGGTTGTTATTTTAGGTTAATAAATAAAATTTGATTTTTCGCATTATGAATTTTGTTTTCGTTCCACTCTTTTCGATATTTTTATCCCGACTTCATACAGAATAATTAAAGGCAATGAAACCAATACTTGACTGAAAATATCCGGAGGTGTGATTATTGCCGATAATACTAAAATTATTATTAAGGAATGCTTTCTGTATTTTTTCAGAATTGCAGGAGTTACCAAACCTATTTTTGAGAGGAAGAAAATAAATATCGGTAATTCAAAAATAACTGCCGATGCCAAAACAACCGATGTAAAAGTTTGAATATAAGAATTAAGATTTATTTTATTTGTAACCGCATCACTCACACTGTACGAACCCAAAAAATTTACCGACAGCGGAACAATAATATAATATCCGAACAAGGCACCGAGAGAAAATAATACCGAAGTAAAAAAAACTGTTCCTCTGCTGTGTTTGCGTTCTTCTTCTTTGAGAGCCGGCAATAAAAATTTCCAAAACTCAAAAAATACATATGGGAAAGCCAGCAAAAACCCCGCAACCATAGATACCGTTATGTGCGTAGCAAACTGTCCGGATAATTTAATATTTATAATTTCCAGTTTGTAATCGTTTATACATAAACCGTCGGTGTTCATTAACTTTCCGAAAGCACAAAGCATACGATTTGTAAAAAATTCCGGCGTTTTCGGAGTTAAAAGTATTTGGTCGAAGATAATATCTTTAAATATAAAAGCCACTATTGCGAATACAACCACTGCAATTATCGACCTCATCAGATGCCAACGTAACACTTCAAGATGTTGCAAAAATGACATATCTTTATCTTTCATTGATTAATTTTTGAAATTGTGAAAATTTTTAAAAAATTATTGAGTTTGATATAAGAAGACCCTTAGGGTTTGATTTAACAAAATTTAACAAATCTAAATATTTAATTTACAGTCTTTTAATTAAAACCCTAAGGGTCTGATTGTGAAAAAATATACTTTTTATACTGACCTCATTATTATTTGTTCATTGTTATTTGTCAAACGATTCCTTCTTTTAGAATATCGTGCAAATGCACCACTCCTTTATATATAGCGTCTTTTACAACTACAAGTTGTGTAATATTATTTTTTTTCATAAGCCCGAAAGCATTTACAGCAAGCATCTCCGGCGAAACGATACGAGGGTTTGAAGTCATGATATCAGATGCTTTTAAACTTTGTGTTGAAACATTGTTTTCCAGCATTCTTCTTAAATCACCGTCTGTAATTATTCCGGAAAGTTTATCATTTTCATCGAGTACCGCAGTAACTCCGAGTCTTTTTGAAGATATTTCGATAATTACATCTTTAATTTCCGCATTTACGGAAACTTTCGGAGCTTCATTTCTTATAAATAAATCACCTACGGTCAGATAAAGTTTTTTGCCAAGTGTACCGCCGGGGTGATATTTTGCAAAATCCATATCCGTAAAACTTCTGTAATCTAATAAGCAAACCGATAGAGCATCACCCATAACAAGCTGTGCCGTAGTACTTGAAGTCGGAGCAAGATTATTCGGACAGGCTTCTTTTTCGACAGTGGCACGAATTACAAAATCGGCATTTTTTGCCAAAAAAGAATTTATTTCCGAAACCATTGCAATAATTTTATTTCCAAAATTTTTAATTAATGGTAAAAGCACCTTAATTTCCGGAGTATTTCCGCTTTTTGAAATACACATTACCACATCATCGGGAAGAATAATTCCCAAATCACCGTGTATGGCATCGGTGGCGTGCATAAAAATTGCCGGAGTTCCCGTAGAATTTAAAGTTGCCACGATTTTTTGAGCAATATTGGCACTTTTACCGATACCGGTAACAATTAACCTTCCTTTACTGTTATAAATCAATTTGACGGATTCTACAAAATCAGAATTTATATGATTTTTCAGTTTGCCGACGGCATCGTATTCTGTTTTTATGGTTCTATGAGCCGTCGCTATAATATTTTCGTCTGTTTTCACTTATGAAAAATTAGTTTGAATTATTAGAATTAAAAGTCGAAAATTGCAAAAACATTAAAGCTCTTGTTCTTAGACAGTTAAAATGCCAAAATGTGTAATTTAAGACTGTATTGACTATCTTGTTTATTAAAAATATTTAATTATTTTTAATAAAAAGTATTAATATCCGAAAAAAGTTCTTAATTTAGCTTACAAATATAAAGATAATATTTGCTTACCGAATTTTTTATTTTGAATTAATGAATATGAGCCAAGTTAATACCAATAATTTAAAAGATGTTTTAAAAAAATATTTTGGTTTCGATAATTTCAAGGGAGACCAAGAAACTATTATAGAGAATGTTTTATCAGGCAATGATGCTTTTGTATTGATGCCCACCGGAGGAGGAAAATCTTTGACATATCAGTTGCCGTCTTTAATCTGTGAAGGGACAGCTATTGTAATATCACCGCTTATCGCTTTGATGAAAAATCAAGTGGATTCTATGAGAAGTTTCAGTACCGACCCCGGAATTGCACATTTTTTAAATTCATCGCTTACCAAAACGATGATAAATAAAGTCAAAACCGATATAACTTCCGGAGTAACAAAATTACTTTACGTGGCACCTGAATCGCTGACAAAGGAAGAAAACATTGCTTTTTTGCAAACCATAAAAATATCATTTTATGCAATAGATGAAGCACATTGTATTTCTGAGTGGGGACATGATTTCAGACCGGAATACAGGAAAATCAGACCGATAGTCGATAGAATACAACGTGCTCCGATAATGGCACTTACGGCAACGGCAACGCTGAAAGTTCAGCACGATATTCTTAAAAATCTCGGAGTACCGGAAGCAAGAGTTTTTAAAGCATCTTTCTACAGGTCGAATTTATATTATGAAATCAGACCGAAAGTGAACGCACCCAAACAAATTATTAAATTTATTAAAGATAATTCAGGAAAATCCGGAATAATTTATTGTTTGAGTCGAAAAAAAGTTGAAGAACTTACTGAAACGCTTTTAATAAATGATATAAAAGTATTGGCATATCATGCGGGAATGGACACCGCTACACGCTCCGGAAATCAGGATAAATTTTTGATGGAAGACGTCGATGTTATCGTTGCCACAATAGCTTTCGGTATGGGAATCGACAAGCCCGACGTGCGTTTTGTAATCCATTTTGATATTCCAAAAAGTTTGGAAGGCTATTATCAAGAAACAGGACGTGCAGGAAGAGACGGTGGCGAAGGAAAATGTATCACCTTCTATAGTTATAAAGATATTCAGAAACTCGAAAAATTTATGCAAGGCAAACCCGTTGCCGAGCAGGAAATAGGCAGACAGCTTTTGTTGGAAACCGTTGCTTATGCCGAATCGTCGGTTTGTCGCCCGAAGATGTTGCTTAATTATTTCGGAGAAACATTAATCGAACCGTGTAATAATTGTGATAATTGTTTGAATCCGAAACCTAAGTTTGAAGCTCAGCCGTATATTCTAACAATTATGAATGCTGTTGAAGTTGTCAGCGAAAGATTTAAAGGAGAACATATTTCTCATATTCTTGCCGGCGATGCAACTTCCGCCATAAAATCGTATAAACATAACGAACTTGAAATTTTCGGTTCCGGAAAAGAAAAAGACGATAAGTTTTGGAATGCAGTAGTGAGGCAAGCCTTAATACATAAACTTTTACTTAAAGATATTGAAAATTACGGACTTCTGAAATTTACCGAAAAAGGTTTGGAGTATATGAAAAAACCGTTTTCGATAATAATGTCGGATAATCATAATTACGAGGAAAGCAGTGATGATACTTCCGGAGGCAAAATTCAAGGCGGAAGCAGAGTTTCGGACGAGCAATTATTTAATCAACTCAAAGGTTTAAGAAGAAAAATATCAAAAAAAATGAACGTGCCGCCGTTTGTGATTTTTCAAGACCCTTCGCTTGAAGATATGTCCATACAATATCCGATAACAATAGAAGAACTGCAAAAAATAGTCGGAGTCGGCAAAGGTAAAGCCTCAAAATACGGAAAGGAATTTGTAGCGTTGATAAAAACCTATGTTGAAGAAAATGAAATTGAGCGTCCGCAAGACTTTGTAGTAAAATCGGTCGTAAAAAAATCCGGCGTAAAAGTATATATTATTCAAAATATTGACAGAAAACTTTCTTTGGACGACATTGCTCATGCAAAAGGTTTTTCTATGCAAGAATTACTTTCCGAAATTGAAGCAATAATTCATTCCGGTACAAAATTAGATATTTCTTATCATATAAACCATGTAATGGAAGAGGAACAACAGCAAGATATTTATGCTTATTTTGCGGAAGAATCCGAAACAGGCTCTATTGAAGAAGCTATGAAAGAGCTTGAAGATGAAGATTATACAGAAGAAGATATACGTTTGGTAAGAATTAAATTTATGTCGGAAATGGCAAATTGATGTTTGGATTTGAAGTCATAAAAGAGAAGAAATGGTACTCAAAGTACTCTGCTATTTTAAAACTCAATTAGAAAGGAAAAAAGGAAAAACAATATTATGTCAAATAAAGCATTATTCAAGTCCGGTCCTCTCACTTTTCGTATCGTTTTTATTGTAATACCCCTTATGATTCCGGGACTATTAGCGTTTACACATGAGTACATGTTATTTTCTTTGATTTATTTTTTAATATTATATTATTTTTCCTCTCATATATTATATCAAGTTGATTTATTGAGCGATTATCTTTTAATTAGGCATCCTTTACGTTTTTGGAAAAAAGATAAAAAAATAGATTATTCTAATGTTATTGAATTTAAGTATTACAGCATTCCACGTGGAAAGGATTTGTTAGAAGCAAAATATAAAGATATTAACAATATAATAAAAAAAAATTCTTTTGAATGTAAAAGACTGAAAGCAAAAACTTTGGTTAGGGAGGTAAAAAAAAACATCCTAATGTTAAATATAAAGTTAAGGAAAGCAGTCTTCATTCAATGAAAATAAGTGTGAAGAATATTGCTGAAATAGAGCAACACATAAAGCAGGAAATTTCCAAAAAAAACGGATACGATATTTCAGAAATACAAGCGGATAAAAATATTGCGGAATATTGCGATGAATTAGATATTGCTGAAATAATAGAGCAATTTAGACATGATTTCTTTATTGAAATCCCTGATGATATTGTTTCCGGTTCAGAGACAATAAACAAACTTACCAAATATGTTGCTCAACAAAAACGAATTCCAATTCTATCTGATATTAAAGAAATAATAAACACTAACATTTCTGTAAAAGAATTTATTTTAAAAGAGTTAAATAAAAATCCAATAATATTTACTTATATAAGAAGCTATATTTATCCGGCAATACCTGAAGAAAAACTACTTGAAGCGAAAAAATGTTATAATTTAACTCAAAATGAGGAAATTTTGTGGTTAAATGACACCTCTTTTTCCGGTTCAGCAAAAGAAAATATAATTATTACACAAGATAGTCTTTATCAAATAAGTACATTTTTGGGGGAAACATCTAAAATCATAATAGAATGGAGTAAATTAATTAGGGTTGAATATCAGGATGATAATAAAAAATATTACTTTGTTTTTTCTGAAACTGACATAGATAAAAATATTTTGATACATAGCTTACATTACCATAAAAAAGAAATGCCGGCATATATAGAACTATTAAACCATATTGCACAATTTGTTAAAAATGCGAATTAAGGGTTGAAAAATGTATTTTTTTAAAATTGTATTAAGTTTAAAA
>JAOZMN010000622.1 GCA_029934265.1 Bacteroidales bacterium | reverse complement strand
TTTTTCCGCATCAACTTTTATATAATAACTTGATTATTAAATTTTTATAAATACGGCTTTGCCCCATTAAAAAGGTCGGAGACCTTAAATTAAACTATGTATCCAACACTCAGTGAATTTTTCAAACAAGTTTTCGGTTTAGACATACCTTTACCGATACAAACTTACGGTTTTTTTGTAGCAATGGCTTTCATTACAGGCATTTGGGTACTGACAAAAGAATTTAAACGTAAAGAAAAAGAAGGCATATTAAAACCTGTAAAAAAGAAAGTCAGAGTAGGGGAGGGACCTAAAACAAAAGACCTTGTAATTGCCGGAATTATCGGTTTTGCACTTGGTTATAAATTATTGTATGCAGTTTTGGAATATACAGATTTTGCACTGAATCCTCAGGAATTTTTACTGTCTGCAAAAGGAAATTTTATAGGTGGAATTTTGGGAGCAGTTATTGCGATATATATGAATTATCGTGAAAAAATGAAAACCAAATTAGATAAGCCTGTTTGGAAAGAGAAACAAATTTTTCCGCATCATCAAGCCGGTAATTTATTGGTAGTTGCCGGAATATTCGGACTTGCCGGAGCAAAACTTTTTGATGCCTTAGAGCATTTTGACAGCTTAATAAAAGACCCGATAGGAACACTCGTTTCTTTCAGTGGTCTTGCATTTTTGGGTGGTTTGATAGTCGGGGGAATTGCCGTAATTTGGTATGCGAAGCTTAATAATATTAAGCCTTTGCATATGTTTGATGTAGCCGCAGTAGTAATGCCTATAGGCTATGCGATAGGAAGAATCGGCTGTCAGGTTGCCGGCGATGGCTGTTGGGGAATCGAGAATTTGGAACCGCAACCCGAATGGCTCGCATGGTTGCCGGACTGGACATGGTCATACACCTATCCGCACAATGTAAACAGAGTAGGCGAAGTCATACAGCATTGCAGCGGAAAATATTGCAAAGTTCTATCAACCCCTGTTTACCCGACCCCGTTTTACGAAACTTTACTTAATTTCGGAATATTCGGAATATTATTTTCATTAAGAAAAAAAATTAATATTCCCGGTATGTTATTTTCAGGATATTTAATACTTGGTGGATTAGAACGTTTTTTTATCGAAAAAATAAGAGTAAATATTGAATATGATATATTCGGAGGAGTAACTCAAGCCGAAATATTATCGGTATTTATGATTATCAGCGGAATAGCAGGAATATTTTTATTGATAAAATATAAAGATAAGTTAAAAGATTATTAATATTAGATGAGTTCGGTATAAAAAGACCCTTAGGGTTTGATTTAACAAAATTTAACAAATC
>JAOZMN010000621.1 GCA_029934265.1 Bacteroidales bacterium | reverse complement strand
ATTTTAACAAATTGAAAATTAAACTAAATCAAAAAATAAATTTCACACTGAAAGCAGAAAATATTTTTTTGCTTAAATGAATATTTTTTTGAGTAACCGAATAGAAATAATAAATTTGCAACGATATTTTAGTTATTTCAAAGCAAAAATTAAAAATTAAGTCAAAAATTAAATTAATGGAAAACAGAACAGCAATCAAAGGAGGACAGTTTATTGTAAGACAAACAACTGCAAATGAAATATTTATACCCGAAGAATTTGACGAAGAACAATTAATGATAGCTCAAAGCTGTCAAGATTTTCTCGATACGGAAGTTCTTCCTAATTTGGATAGAATAGACGCACATGAAAAAGGTTTAATGCCGTCGATTTTGAAAAAAGCCGGCGAACTCGGTTTATTGGGAATTTCGATACCCGAAGAATACGAAGGTTTCGGACAATCATTTGTTACATCAATGCTGGTAAGCGACATTCTTGGAGCCGGTTACGCATTTGCTGTTGCCTATTCCGCAGATACAGGAATAGGAACACTCCCGATAATGTATTACGGAAGTGATTTTCTTAAAGAAAAATATTTGCCGAAACTTGCAACCGGTGAATTACTCGGAGCATACTGTTTAACAGAACCCGGAGCAGGTTCTGATGCCAATTCAGGCAAAACAAAAGCCGTTTTGAATGAAGAGGGTACACATTATATTATAAACGGTCAGAAAATGTGGATAACAAATGGCGGATTTGCCGATGTCCTTACCGTTTTTGCAAAAATAGACAACGACCGTGCTTTAAGTGCCTTTGTAATAGAGCGAGATATGGAAGGTGTCGTTTTTGGAGCAGAAGAAAATAAAATGGGAATAAAAGGCTCATCGACCGTACAGATATTTTTCAACGATGTAAAAGTTCCTGTCGAAAATATGCTTGGCGACCGAGGAGTCGGTTTCAGAATTGCACTTAATATATTGAATCTGGGAAGAATTAAACTTGCCGCAAATGTAAACGGAGCAGCGAGAATATCTATAAATCAATCAGTTCAATACGCAAACGAAAGAAAACAATTCCGAACTTTAATTTCAAATTTCGGTGCAATAAAATATAAACTTGCACAGCAAGTCATAAAAACTTATGCAAACGAATCGGCAGTTTATAGAATGAGTATGAATGTCGATGACGCAATAAAAAGGAATATCGAAAAAGGAATGCCACCGGAAAAAGCAAGCGTTGAAGCACAACGAGAATTTGCAATCGAAGCCGCTTTAATAAAAGTTTTCGGTTCGGAAATGTTGGATTATGTTGTCGATGAAGGCGTGCAAATTCATGGC
>JAOZMN010000255.1 GCA_029934265.1 Bacteroidales bacterium | reverse complement strand
TTAGTAAATTTGAGAAACTTATCATAAAATATTAATTGGAAAGATGTCTAATGTTGCAACCTCCAATCATCACGTTTGTCATTTTGCTTTCAAAGTGTATTAAATTCAATTTCGTACTAACTACAGACCTCAAAAATGGAACTCTATTATGAAAGCTAACTGACTGTAAATAAACTCATAAAACCATAGTTGGACATCGCAAAAGTCAAAACAAATTTTGTTTAATATTCTTTAGAGCGATATAATATTAAACAAAAGTGAATAAATAATTTCAAACAGAAAGTTGTATACGCCTGTTATTTAGCACTTTACCATTTTTTATGTCTAATAATATCAAACAAACTGTCCAAGCCCATAATGCTGTAAATCATTGGGAAAATTATTTTTAATTTTTGTTATCCTCTATTTTTTATAGTTGTAATGTCCAGTTTTTTACTACTACTTTTTGAGGTCTGAACTAACTGCAAAAAAGATTATTTACAAAATTAAACAAATATCCAATTTTAGAAACATGACAAAAATCATTAAAATAAATTTGGATATGTCTCACTATTTGATTTGTGCTTTATTTAATCTTTAAACAATATATTATGAAAAGTGTAAAATTAGGGAAAGTAGGTCTGTTATTGAGTTTGCTTATGATTGTTGGTATTAGCATGTATTTTGTCAGTTGTAGTAAAACAGCCGAATTTGAAGGTGTAAAAACAGACGAAGCAGAACAGAAGGAATATTTCAAAACTGTTGGAGATTTGCATAATAAAGGTTTAGATTATATTGCAGAAAATTGTGAAATATCAAAAACTTCGGGGAAAGAATGTTTTATTATAGCAGATGGATTTATGAATTATGATAAATCATTGAATAAAAGTAGTATGACTTGGAAAGAAGCAAATGATTTTGCAGTCCTTATAAAGAATGTTTTTGAAAATCCAGAAAATGCCTTATCTGTTTTTTTTCCTGAAAAAGATGGTGAAGACTTAGACCCGGCATTTGATTACCTTAATGATATTGCATCAGCTTTTGAAAAAATAGAGAAGGACTTTGATAAGGATTCTATAGTTATCAGTACAGATGAATTTAATAAAGTTTTTGAAAGTATAGAGAATGATATTTATAAAAATCATGAAGTTATTGTTGATACGGAAACAGGAGAGGCTAATGTAGCCGCAGGTATGCTTGCAACTTGTGCTATTGCAAAAAATAGTTATTCTTATTGGTCAGAAGCTGTTAGCAATCCCGATAATGAATGGCATAATGAATTTGTAAGCGTTGAAAAATTTAGTATAGGTTCGTTTTTTAGAATTATATTAGGTGTTGTTAAGCAAGATGCTGTTGGTATTTTAAGAGGATTTAAGATAATTGGACAAGGTACTTATAATCCTGCTACAGGTAAGTTCGATAATAGAACAGCACCAAGAGGCGAGATTAATTTCTGGACAGCATTTAAAATGTCTGCACAGGCTGCAAAATCACCAGCAACAAGATTCGAGCCAAATAAATAATGATATATATTATGATAAAATTTAGAAGTTTTAGAATGAATTGCAATGCTACGTTAGTAGTATTGCTTTTCTTTTTATTATGTAAACAAAGTTTTTCGCAGATAGATACTGTGCTGGTTAAGGAAATAACAGTTTATCCAGATACTGTTGATATTGGCTTTATTGAAAAATTATGGGAGCTAAACAGAAAAAAAGCTATAAATTCAGATACCGCAATATATTATAAATTTGAGTACACAATATATAATTTAGATAAAAAAGAAATAGTAGAGGAGGCACATAAAGGAATAATTAGAGCAGTTTATAAAAGTAGTAAAAATAAAATATCATTGCCAAAAGTCTATTATTGCGAGTTAAAACATTTTGTTGATAGTATGTATAAGGCTAATTACTTAGAATCCGCTATTTGCTACTTTAATGCTGATCATTATTTTTTTAATAGTTGGCTTGTTTATGACAAAGATACTTGGTGTTCGCACTATATTGCATATAACACTCCTGATAATAAAGGTTTTTCGTTATGTAAAACTATGAATCAGGCACATACAAATTTTGTGAGTTTTGACAGCTTGAATTATCTTGTAGCAGATATTATTAATTATGAAATGAATATTGGTAATGAGTCATTAAATAAACAAAAAGTAAGTGAAACTTATAATTTTCACAATAACATTTTACTTTTGGATAGCGTGTGTGTTAAAAGTATAACTACTGGCACCGAACACCGAAAATATACTATGTCAATAAGTAGACTGGATAAAGAATTTTTACATGGTACGGAATTTCGAGTAAAAAGAATGGAATGGATGTATAGTCAAAATATTATAATGAAAGCACAAAAAAAAGCTATAAATAAGGATTTTTTCAAGATGTATCGTAAATATGAAAATTTTGCTCGTGATTGATTTTCATACTCGCAAAAATCACTTTCTATGAAAGTTTAGAGTTTTCAAGTTACAATAAATTTTCTTGAGACTTGTAATTCTATTTTTTCAGACCCGAATTACTCGACTAAAAAAAAATACCCATAACGAAAATGCACTTATGCTGTTTTTGCTTTGTGTTGCGCCTGCGGCAAAGCAAAAATTGCATTAAGTGCAATGTTAGTTGCTTTATTTTTAATTCGTTATCATATTCTTATCATTAATCCGCTTTCTTCTTTTTTAATAGGCGGTGTTAATTCAATAACTTCGCCTGTTTCTTCGTCAATAATTTCTGCTGTTTCGCTATCCAATTGTTTCAATAATTCCTGATGTTCTTTCAATTTATATTTTACATCAATCATATTATCATGCAATTGCGACCATATTTTATCATTGCCGTAATCAAAAGAAACTCGTTTTGTTATCCAAACTTTTACGTTTTCATATTTGAATTTTTTCTCGTCTATTTCTTTTGCTTTTTCAAGTGCTGGTTCTTTTAATTCTGTAATCAATTTGTTGATATAAACATTGTAGCGTTTCAACTCTATTAAAACTTTTAGTAAATCAAATTTCTCGTTCTGCAAAATCTCACTTATATCCTGCTCGGCTAATTTTTCGATTTCTTTTTTTGATAACGTTTTATCGATTTTACCTACTTGTTTTATCATGTTTTATTTATTTAACATCTTCGTTATTTAACTCTTCACGTTCTTGCTCATTTTTATAAATCTCACGAGCTTGCTCCATTGTTTTTTTCTCAATATATAAAGCTTTTGCACCTTTCCCAATTGCAATAGTAATTATTGAATAAGATGCTACATTAACTATTGAGCCCCAAATAGGAATGCTCTTTACAGCTTCTTGTAGTGTTATTGTACCAAATGCAGCTGCTACACCTATACCTGAACCAGTTGTTAAATTCAAGATAAATTGTAGAGCGGCTTTCTTTGATAAACTTTGACCACCAAGATAAGCGATAATAGAAATCATGAAAATTAGAATTACTGCCATTGGAATAAGACCAAGAAGAGGAATAACTACAAATCCACCAGACAAACCAGAAATTACACTACTTGAATAAATAATTTTATCAACAAGACTTGTTCGTTCTGCATGAAGTGAGTGAAAAGCTCTGGATGCTTCTAATCGTGTTATTTCAGGCATTTTCGATGCTAATAGTTTGGCTAAAAAATCAATATTATATCTCCAATCTACATTTTTCTTTTTTACAAAATATGAACTTAATGGAATTAAAGGGGATTGGTATTTTATTTCATGTCTTGTCAAATGCTCCTTGGCTTTTTCAATTATTCTATCAATATTTTCTAATTTATCAGGGTCGTATGGTGGTTTTTTATCATATTGAGGTTCGATATCATCAATATGACTTAAAACTACAAAAGTTGGTGGAACTTCATTTTCTGAGTTTTGGGCAATTTGTACTATTTTTCTTAAATCAGTGAGTGTGCTATCAATTTCACCGTCTACTTCACTTGCTTTAATTACAATAAGAATTGCATCAGGTTTTTTTTCATTAATAGCCATTTTTAACTTTTCAACTCTAATTTCTTTCTCGCTGGGTGCTCCTGTTCCAGGTGTGTCTAACCATTCTAAATTAAACTTTCCCGATGCAACGGAGTTCCATTCTGTATCTCTCGTACTTATAGAAATAACTTTACCTTCTTTTGTAGTATCTAAATTTCCAGTTGCTAAAAATTTATCATCATCAATTAAAGCATTAAGGATACTACTTTTTCCAGAGCCACGCCGCCCAATAACAATTATTCTTGGTGAACGTTTTTCTAA
Source organism: Bacteroidales bacterium (assembly GCA_029934265.1). Lineage (GTDB taxonomy): Bacteria > Bacteroidota > Bacteroidia > Bacteroidales > JAADGE01 > JAOZMN01. Next base: position 601 of record JAOZMN010000255.1, on the reverse strand, counting down.
AACAAGACGTCTGAACTCTTCCAATTTAGGTTTTAGTTTCTTAAAACCCGGTATTTTTGATATACTACTAAGTATATTTTCAATTTTCTTTCCCAATTTTTCAATGTCTTTATCCATAATAAATGGTTTTTATGTTAATATTATAATTAGTTCTTATTATTGTGCCGATTGCAACTAACGAATATGGCTTGGTGACGGGCATTTTTTTGCTTGTTTTTTACGAGCGAAGCGAAGTAAAAACAAGCAAAAAAATGACTGACACCAAACCAATGTTATGCACTACTTAATCAATCCATTAGCGTGTCTAATCATCTTTTGTGTTAATAAAAAGTATTAAAGAGGCTAACAAATTAATCAAAAAGTTACATAGCATTATTTCTATTTAAAAGTTGTTAAATATAGAATTTTGAAAAACCGTTTTGTAGTTGTCAAAAATCTCTATCCTATTGTTACTTAATCGTTTATCTGTTTATATAAAACCTGAATTAGATGTTTTTCTGTTGTTAATACTTTTCATAACCGCTGTCAAAATTAATAGTAGTCAATTTTTTCAAAACACTCTAAATTTTCTCAATTAGCCATTTACGAGCTTCTGTTTTGT
>JAOZMN010000620.1 GCA_029934265.1 Bacteroidales bacterium | reverse complement strand
ATACAAAAGTTTTTCTGTATCAACTTTTATATAATAACTTGATTATTATATTTTTACAAATATGGCTTTGCCCCATTAAAAAGGTCGAAGACCTTATATACAAAAAATTATTTATCTTCGGTTTTTACTTCTTCTTTTTTCGCATCAACTCTTTTTACTTTTCTTGGTCTTCTTACACCGAAACTGCCTTTAATTATTTTACCTCTTTTGGTTTTTTTATCACCTTTACCCATTATTACTTATTTTTAGTTAAAATTAGATTTTTCAAAAAACAAAAGTACAAACAAAAAAGGAAATAAAGAAATTATTCGTATGATTTTTTTTGATTATATAAACCGGCAATCTTTGCCTTGTCAAACAAAAACATATTACCCTTGATTATTAGATAATTAAATTAAAAATGCAAATTTGTCCGGAAAATAATTTTAAAATATTTTTTTTTTATTAACTTTGCACAAGACGAAATATTACTAACAATAAACCTAAATAATATGGAACTGACTAATGATTATAAAGTATTTATAAGAACTGTTTTCAATGAAATGAGAACAAATTTGGAAGATTTTCAAAAAGAAAGAAATTTTTTAATGTCAAATCCACAGCTGTTTACATTTCTTACATATACGCCGGCAGTCCTTGCAATAGCTTGCGACGGGGTAGTAGATAACAGCGAAATTGCCGCTCTGGAAAAACTATCGAGAACCATCGACGTAAAAGCAACCGTAAATTTAGACTTAACTGAAATGATGTCAGTTGCCTTTGAACCGTCGGAAGTTATGAGTAATGAAGAATTTAATATCAGAGCCGGTAGCGAGTTGTTGTATTTGAGCAGAGAAAGTCAAAAATACGAAAAAAACATACTTGCAGCACTCAAAGCAATGCTTACTTTCGATATGCACCCGAAATCCGAAGGCTCAATGACAGCCTCTTTCAGCAATTTAATGACTCAAATGATTGAAAATAATAAAAGTACAAATAAAGAAGCTGAAAAAAAGAAATTAGAAGAAATCAGAGTTACACTCGGTATGTAAGGTCTTCGACATTTTAATGTTGCTTTTACATTTTTATGAATTTTTTATTTGGGTATCCAAACCCAACTTGATAATAGTACAAAATCGGTTCTCATTATATTTTATATATTAATGTGAACCGTTTTTTATTTTAGCAAAAATTATATATTTTTATTTTGAAAAGTTAAAAACAAATAATTAATTTGCAGAAAGTTAAAATTTCTCGATAAATAAATTTAATGTAGAAATACCATTTTATATCGGACATATTTGTTCATTGTAATTTGTTCATTGTCCATTATAAGTT
>JAOZMN010000254.1 GCA_029934265.1 Bacteroidales bacterium | reverse complement strand
ACTATCAATACTCCGACAATTTTTTTGTTATCGAAAACAATATCATTAGCCCATTTAATTTTAAAGCCTTTTTTTATTTCGTTTAAAATATTAAGAATTGATAATGCAATAATTTTCGATAAATAAAATTGTTCCGTAACCGGTAAAAATTCAGGATATAAAATTATGGAAAATGTAAGATTTTTATCTTTTTCGCTTGTCCAAATTGTTCCTCTTTGTCCTCTGCCTTGCGTTTGCTCGTAAGCAAGTACTTGCGAAAATTCCGGTAAATATTCATTTTTACCGAGAAATTCCGCAAGATATGAATTTGTAGAATTTATTTTATCGAGAATTATTAATTTCGGACTGTCCTGATACATATTATATAATGATACAATGATTTTATGAGTTCGGTATAAAAAGACCCTTAGGGTTTGATTTAACAAAATTTAACAAATCTAAATATTTGATTTATAGTTTATTACTTAAAACCCTAAGGGTCTGATTTCGAGAAAATCTACTTTTTAGACTGAACTCTTTTCTTACAAATTAAAATAATAAAAACCTCTTTGAGGAATTTAAGAATCTTTCATAATAAATTAAGTATAATTGATTGATTTTTAATTATTTAACCTAACATTATACAGATGAAAATTTTTGATAAAAAAATAGCAGAAAAAACAGCTTCGGAACTTTTAAAAATAGGAGCGGTAAAATTAAGTCCGAATGAGCCTTTTACTTGGGCTTCCGGAATAAAATCGCCTGTTTATTGCGATAACCGAAAAATTTTATCGTTTCCGGAAACTCGTAATTTCGTAAAAAATGCTCTTGCTGAATTAATTAAAGAAAAATATTCCGATGCCGATGTCATTGCCGGAGTAGCTACCGGAGCGATTGCCGGAGGTGTTTTGGTTGCCGATATTTTAGATAAACCGTTTATTTATATTCGTTCCGGAGCCAAAAAACACGGACTTGAAAACAAAATAGAAGGAGTACTCGAGTCAGGGCAAAAAGTTGTGGTAATCGAGGATTTGATTTCTACCGGAGGAAGTAGTTTGGCGGCAGTGGAAGCTGTTGAAAAACAAGGAAATAAAGTGTTAGGTATGTGTGCAATTTTCAGTTACGGACTTCCTGTTGCAACAGACAATTTCAAAAAAGCCGATTGCGATTTGACAATTCTTACAAATTTTGAAACATTAATAAATTTTGCTTCAAAAAATAATTACATAAATGAAAAAGATATTGAAGATTTAATTCGCTGGCAAAAATCATTTTGAAAATCATTTAATTAAATGAGTTTAGTCTAAAAAGACCCTTAGGGTTTAATTTAATAAATTTTAACAAAGCTAAAAGTTTTATTTGCAGGTGTTTACTTCAAACCCTAAGGGTCTAATTGCCGGAAATTACCCTTTTTATACCGGTCTCATTAAATTTGTCTATAAAGTCCGATAGAACAAGCTATTGTTAGACCATAGCGATAGTTTCGGAACTTTCTCGAATAATATAAGAAAAAATATGATTGGAAGTTTTGTATCAAAAGTAATAGAAGAGTCTTTCGGTTTTGAACCTACGCAAGGGCAAAAAGAAGTAATAAATATGCTTGCCGATTTTGTATCCGGAGGGAAAAGTGATGATGAAATTTTCTTACTTAAAGGATATGCCGGAACAGGAAAAACTACACTTATTTCGGCACTCATAAAATCGTTCAAAAAATTAAAGCAAAAATCCTTGTTGCTTGCTCCGACGGGACGTGCCGCAAAAGTTTTAAGCAATTATTCCGGTAAGCCGGCATATACAATCCATAAAAAAATATATCGTCAAAAATCTTCTTCTGATGGCATGGGAAAATTTACTTTAGATGATAATCTTCATACAAATACTTTTTTTATTGTCGATGAGGCTTCCATGATAGCAAATCAAACTTATGAAAATGCAGTTTTCGGTTCGGGACGATTACTTGACGATTTGATAGAATTTATTTACAACGAAAAAAGATGTAAACTTATAATTATCGGGGACACCGCACAACTTCCGCCGGTAGGATTGAGTATCAGTCCGGCATTGGATATTGATGTTTTGAGACAATACGACAAAGAAGTTTATCAATATGAACTTACGGAGGTTGTAAGACAAAAACAAAATTCCGGCATATTGGAAAACGCAACAAATTTGCGAAATATCATTAAAGAAAAACACGATAATAACATTTTTAATAATCAAAAACTTTCTTATCCTTATTTTGATATTGAAAATTTTAAAGATATTCAAAAAATAAGCGGTGCCGATTTAATAGAAAAAATTTCCGATGCTTATGATAAATATTCCGAACTCGGAACCGCAATTATTTGCAGGTCGAATAAGCGAGCAAACAGATATAATCAAGGAATTAGAAATACAATTTTATTTCGTGAAGACGAAATTTCTACCGGAGATTTGATAATGATAGTTAAAAATAATTATTATTGGGCGGAAGATTACGATGAAATAGATTTTATTGCAAACGGAGATACTGCAACCATTGTCAGAATTAAAAAATACACCGAAATGTATGGTTTTCGTTTTGCAGATGTAACTCTTAAATTTTCCGATTACATCGACCTTGAATTAGATGCAAAAATACTTATTGATACTTTGCATACTGAAACAGCATCACTTTCGAGCGAACAAAATAAAGAACTTTTTTATAAAATTTCAGAAGATTATCAAGAAATAGGAAATAAAAGAACTCGATATAAAAAAGTAAGAGAAAATGAATATTTCAATGCTTTACAAGTGAAATTTGCTTATGCAATAACCTGTCATAAAGCACAAGGCGGACAATGGGATAAAGTTTTCTTAGACCAAGGCTGGCTTAAAGAGGATATGATTGACGTAGAATATTTACGCTGGCTTTACACTGCTTTTACAAGAGCATCGGGCGAATTGTCGCTTGTTAATTTCAATAAAGAATTTTTTAGGATAAAATCCAACTAATTTATAAGTTTGGCGTGGTAGTTGCAGACTACCGTATATTATAGTTCGAGAAACTTATAAAAAACAAAAAGTAGCAGGTTTACCGGAATGGACAAACGAAAATCAAAAGTATTAATAGTTGATGATGTCAAGACTAATTTATTGGTTCTTAATGAATTGTTGCATGATGTCGGTATTGAAGTAATCCTTGCCGATAATGGAAAGAAAGCAATTAAGAAAGCAGTTTTATATTCCCCCGACCTTATTTTACTTGACGTGATAATGCCTAAACCCGATGGTTTTGAAGTATGTGCATCGCTGAAGAAAGATAATAAAACAAAAGGTATTCCTGTAATTTTTTTGTCCGGCAAGGACAGTACCAATGATGTTATACGGGGATTTAATGCAGGAGCGGTTGATTATGTTAAAAAACCTTTCCGTAAAGAAGAACTATTGGCAAGAGTATTTACTCATTTGGAATTAAAACATTCGAAAGATACCATAAAAGTTCAGAACGAGCAACTTCTATTTGAAATTTCGCAAAGAAAAAAAACAGAACGTAAATTAAAAGAAAAAGAAGTAAAGTACAGCAGTCTTATTACCGACCTTAATGATGCCGTATTCAGAATGTCCTTTCCCGATTGCAAGTATGAATATATAAGTGCCGCTGCCGATAAGGTTTTCGGGTATTCCAAAAATAATTTTTATAAAACTCCGAATTTCATAAAAAAAATTCTACACCCCGAATATCAAAAATATTATGATGGTAATTTTGAAACTTCATGGGGAGTAGCACCGACATTGAGGTATAAAATTATAGACCCGCAAGGAAACGAACGCTGGATAATACAAGCCAATAAAGCAACATTCAATAAAGAAGGAAATCTAGTTGCAGTAGAGGGAATATATCGAAATATAACAACCGGAGAGGAACTTCAAGAACAAAAAACAAAACTTGAAAAGACTAATAAAAATATTACTTCCAGTATAAGATATGCACAATTTATACAACAGGCAGTATTGCCTTCCAAAGATTTTTTGAAACAGTTTATTCCCGAAAATTTCATACTCCATATACCAAGAGATATAGTCAGTGGTGATTTTTACTGGATAAAACAAGTTGAAAATTATGTAGCAGTAGCCTGTGCCGATTGTACCGGACACGGAGTTCCCGGAGCATTTATGAGTATGCTCGGTATCGCACTTTTAAATGAAGTTGTCCGTTTAGACCAACACCCAAAAGCAAGCGAAATACTTAACGAACTAAGAAAACGGGTAAAAACTTCCTTGCATCAAGACAGTTCTATAGGTTCAGCTTCGGACGGAATGGATATTTCTTTGTGTATTATAGATTTAGATACTAAAGAAATACAATATGCCGGAGCAAATAATCCTTTATATATTATTAAAGAAAACAGCGATAAAAAGAAGGCTCCGGAATTGATAAACATTAAGCCCGACCGTATGCCTATAGGAGCATATATAAAAGAATATCCATTCACAAATCATGTATTGTCAATGGATGCCGGAGATATAATATATCTGTTTTCCGATGGTTATGTGGATCAATTCGGAGGTGAAAAATTTGAAAAATATAAGGTTTCTCAGTTTAAAGATTTTATACTCAAACATCACAAAAAACCGATGGAAGAACAAAAAGACCTTTTATTTAACGAATTTGAAAGATGGCGAGCCGGCAATGACCAAATCGACGACGTTCTTGTGATAGGGGTAAAAATTCTTGATAACTATGGAGCAATAGATTATTTTTAATATTTCATTTCACACCTTATAATATATGTAGTTATTTACTTTAAGTTTCTGTAGTCTGATTATTTGAATTTTTTCTTTAGAGTTGTTTTCTTTAACTTTTTGATAGCGTATAAAAGTGGTGACTTTACTTATTTTTGATTTTATTTAAGAA
>JAOZMN010000619.1 GCA_029934265.1 Bacteroidales bacterium | reverse complement strand
CCTGCAATTATTATTTTATTTTTACCTTTGAATTTAAAAAAATTTGTCAAAGATGCTTTCATACTTGTCGGATTTGCGTTGTAAGCATCAAGTATTATTGTATTATTTTGAGTTTCAATAATTTGAGAGCGATTATTGACAGCTTTATAATTTTCTAAAGCCTCTTTTATTTCCAATATACCGATTTTAAAATTCACACCTATACAAAAAGCAGCAACTATATTTTCAAGATTATATTCTCCTACAAGTTTAGTATTTATCCGCATCGAAGTTTGTCCCTGCATGAAAATATCGAGCGATAAAAATAAACTTTCCGTTTCAATAATTTTTCCGGCAATCTCTTGTTTTTCAAAATTTCCGAAAGGTATATTTTTATTATTTGTAACATTATCGGCAAGTATTTTATTTGTCGAATTATAAAAAACAAGTCCGTTTCTTTTTTTAACGGCTCTGTAAAGTGCTAATTTTGTGTTTAATACATTTTCAAAAGTTCCGAACCCTTCCAAGTGAGCATTGCCTACATTTGTAATTATACCATAATCCGGTTCGCAGATATTGCAAAGTTCTTCTATTTCGCCGGAGTGATTTGCTCCCATTTCAATTATGCCTATTTCAGTTTTATTGTCAAAATTTAAGATGCTCAAAGGCACGCCTATATGATTATTAAAATTTCCTTGTGTAAAACCGACATTAAATTTTTCTTTCAAAACTTGTGCAATAAGTTCTTTTGTCGTTGTTTTTCCGTTTGTGCCTGTTATTCCTATTATAGGAATATTCAGATAGTTACGATGTCGATTTGCCAATATTTGCAATGAATAAAGACTATCATCTACAAATATACAATTTTTGATATTTTTATTTTCCGGATTATCCGAAACGGCAAAACTTGCTCCGGATTTCAAAGCCTGTTCTACAAAATTATTACCGTCGAAATTTTCGCCTTTCAATGCCCAAAATATTGAATTTTCGGTAATATTTCTGCTGTCGGTACATATTACAGGGTGTTCTAAATAAATTTTGTGTAAATTTTCCGGTTTCATATTTCTATTAATTAGCAAGTTACAATTAAGTAAATAAGTAAAAACTTTTGTATTGTTGCTTATTTTTTTTCATTACAAAAATAAAGAAAATATTTAATATTTTAAAATAAAAGAAATTCGCTATATTTATATTTCAGACCTCAAAAATATGAGCTGAAAAACTGTACGTTATTTGTTTTTTGTAAGTGTTTTATTATTAGTGCTTTAGTTAATGTTCGTTATAAAACATGAGTTCGGTATAAAAAGACCCTTAGGGTTTGATTTAACAAAAATTAACAAAGCT
>JAOZMN010000253.1 GCA_029934265.1 Bacteroidales bacterium | reverse complement strand
AGATTTGTTAAATTTTGTTAAATCAAACCCTAAGGGTCTTTTTATACCGAACTCAATCATCATTATTATTGTCATCAATAACTGCTTCCGTATTATTTGCAGTATCTGTGATATTTTCGTTATCTGTTTCATTCTCAAGCTCTTCAACTTCTTCAACTTCGGGAGTTTCAACTTTTGCCACTGAAGCTATTGAATCTCCTTTTTGTAATTTTATAAGCCTTACGCCTTGCGTGGCTCGCCCTGCAATTCTTATGTTATCTATATCTAATCTGATTGCAATTCCTGATTTGTTAATAATCATAAGACCGTTACCGTCCACAACACTTTTAACGGCTATTAGTTTTCCTGTTTTGTCGGTAATATTTATGGTTTTAACTCCTTTACCGCCTCTTTTTGTAATTCTGTAATCTTGTATTGCAGAGCGTTTTCCGTATCCGTTTTCTGAAACTACCATTACGTTTTCATTACTGCCTTCGGTTACACAAATCATTCCGATAACTTCATCTTCTTCGGAAATGCGAATCCCTCTTACTCCGGCGGCTGTACGTCCCATCGGACGAACATCTTTTTCTTTGAAACGAACCATTTTTCCGTTTTTTGCGGCAAGCATTATGTCATTTTCGCCGTTAGTCAGACGTGCCGAAAGTAATATATCGTTTTCACGTATAGTTATTGCGTTTATTCCTTTTTGTCGTGGTCGAGAATATGCTTCAAGCGAAGTTTTCTTTATAACTCCTCGTTTAGTGGCAAGTATAATGAAATTATTGTTCAAATACTCTTCATCTTTGAGTGTCAGGACGTTCATGTATGCTTTTATGTTGTCGTCCTGTTCAATATTTATTACATTTTGTATTGCTCTGCCTTTTGAAGTTTTACTTCCTTCGGGAATTTCATAAACTTTAAGCCAAAAACATTTTCCTTTTTCCGAAAATAGAAGCATTGTATTGTGCATGGTCGCTACAAACATATAACGTAAGAAATCTTCATTTCTTGTTGTACTGCCTTTCGAACCTCGTCCGCCTCTGTTTTGTGTTTTAAATTCGGTAAGCGGTGTTCGTTTGATATATCCCAAATTAGAAATTGTGATAACGACCTCATCATCAGCATAGAAATCTTCCGGATTAAATTCTTCGGAAGAATAAACTATTTGTGTGCGGCGTACATCTCCGTATTTTTCTTTAATTTCGAGTAATTCTTCTTTAATGATGTTTTTTCGTAAATCGACATCTTCTAATATGCTTTTCAAATAGGCGATGAGTTCCATTAACTCTTTGTATTCATCTCGAATTTTATCTCTTTCAAGTCCGGTAAGTTTTTGAAGTCGCATATCGAGTATTGCACGAGCCTGAATTTCACTGAGTTCAAAATTACTCATTAATCCGTTTCTTGCTTCTTCCGGATTTTTGGAAGCTCGTATCAATTTTATTACTTCGTCAAGGTGGTCTAATGCAATCAGCAGACCTTCAAGTATATGGGCTCGTTTTTCGGCTTGTTCGAGTTCGTATTGTGTTCTGCGATATACTACATCGTGCCTGTGTTCTACGAAATATTTTATAAGTTCGGTAAGGTTCAGCAGTTGTGGTCGTCCTTTTACGAGTGCAATATTATTTACACTGAAAGAGGTCTGCATTGCTGTATATTTATACAGTTTATTCAGAACGACATTCGCTATTGCGTCTCTTTTAAGGTCAAAAACAATTCGCATTCCTTTTCTGTCGGATTCGTCATTTGCGTAAGATATGCCTTCAATTTTCTTTTCGTTTACTAATTCTCCTACTTTTTTGACAAGTTCTGCTTTGTTTACAAGGTAAGGAATTTCGGTAACGATAATTTTTTCTCTTCCGTTTGCAGTTGTTTCTATGTTTGTAACGGCACGTTGCACTATTCTGCCTCTCCCTGTTTCGTAAGAATTTTTAACTCCTTCGTATCCGTATATTGTTGAGCCGGTAGGAAAATCAGGTGCTTTTATTATTTTAATAAGTTCCTGAATATCAATATCTTCATTTTCGATATATGCAATTACCGCATCAATGGTGTCGGAAATATTGTGAGGAGGCATATTTGTTGCCATACCTACGGCAATACCTGATGCTCCGTTTATTAATAAATTCGGTATGCGGGTAGGCATTACTGTTGGTTCTTCGAGAGTTTCATCAAAATTAAATTGAAAATCGACCGTGTTTTTTTCTAAATCTGCAAGAATTTCTCCTGCGATTTTATCTAATTTTGCTTCTGTATAACGCATTGCTGCAGGACTGTCTCCATCGACAGACCCGAAGTTTCCTTGTCCGTCCACCAGTGGGTATCGCAATGACCAATGTTGTGCCAAACGAACCATTGCCATATATACGGAAGAATCGCCGTGCGGGTGATACTTACCCAGCACTTCTCCTACTATTCTTGCTGATTTTTTATGAGTTTTATTTGAAAATAAACCAAGCTCACGCATTCCGAAAAGTACTCTTCTGTGAACCGGTTTAAGTCCGTCCCTCACGTCAGGTAAAGCTCTGGACACTATTACCGACATAGAATAATCTATATATGCCGATTTCATTTCGGTCTCTATATTAATAGGTATTATTCGGTCTTTTTTTTCTTCTGTAATTTCTTCCATTTATTGTATTGAATATTATTTTAAGGTCTCTGACCTTTTTAATGTTGCTTACGCATTCGTGTAATTTTTTTTAATTAGAACGTTATCTTAAGTAAATGTCGAGATATTTTTGTAATAGACTTTACGTAATTATTTTCAAATAATTTTTTTTCCTAACAGACCGCTAATTTAATGATTTATCTTAGATTACCATAATTTTTTTACAAAAAAAAAATGAAAATTTATTTTTCATTTTTTAAAATTTAATTACAAAATAGCACGGTCTAAGATGTTTATTCTTAGTAATATAAGCTGTTTTGGGAAATTATTCAAAAAATATTCAGTGTAAAAAAATTCTTCCTCTCCTACTCTATTATTCTTCAAGTTGTAATTTATCGGAATCCGTTTTCAGAAATTGAGATACGGCACGACTTCCGGATATGCCGGTTATGGTAATTCCGAAAATAAATGTTATCGAAACAATTTGCCAAATTCCTTCCACAGTGATTATGTTTTTAAAATCGGATTTTAAAATAAGTACGATTCCGGTAACGGCAAGTGATGCAAATGAGGCACTCAATATTCCGGAAATTATACTTTTTATGACAAAAGGTTTACGAATAAATTTATCGGAAGCACCTACAAGTTGTGCCGTTTGTATCAAAAATCGTTTGGAAAATATCGAGAGTCTGACAGTATTGTTTATAAGTGCTACGGAAATAAAAAGAAATAAAATAGTAAAAATAATTCCGATAAGGCTTAATTTTTTAACGTTTTCATTTATGGCAAGAACTAATGATTTTTGATAAAAAAATTCGTCCACCGATTTGTTTTTTAAAATTTCACGTCTGATGGAGTTAATGCTGTCTTCTTGTGTATATTCCGGTTTGAGAAGTATCTCAATAGAATTTGGTAACGGATTGTAACCCATAAGTTCTATAAAATCTTCACCGAGTTCATTTATTAATTTACTTGATGCTTCTTCTTTGGATACAAATTTTGCTGATTTTGAGTATTTTGCAATACTGAGCGTTTTTTCGAGCCTGTCTATTTCAATGGGACGGACATTCTCTTTTAAAAAAACGGTAAAACCGATATTTGATTTGGCGTAATCGGAAAGTTTATGAGCGTTAATTATAAGCAAAGATGTTATTCCTATCATAAGTAAAACCAATGTAATACTTACAACGGAAGTAAAATAAGCACTCCGAACTCTCCAAGTTGTATTACTCATAAATTTTTAGGTTGTGAAGTTTTTGAAAAACAGTTAATTACTTTATAATTGTTATTTGTTCATTGAAAATTGTTCATTGTTATTTGTATTTTTTGAACCAACTGCTTACTTTCATTTTTATTACTCCCCAAAATGCTTCGCTGAAAATTCCACCACTCATTTTTGATGTTCCTTCTGTTCTGTCGGTAAAAATAATCGGCACTTCAGTTATTTTAAATCCGTATTTCCAAGTTCGGAATTTCATTTCTATTTGAAAGCCGTAACCTTTCATTTTAATTTCATTTATTCCTATGGCTTCCAAAACTTTACGTTTGTAACACTTGTAACCGGCGGTGGTATCTCTTACCGGCATTCCGGTTACTATACGAACATAAGCCGAAGCGTAATAGGACATAATTATTCTTTTGATGTCCCAATTTATAACACTTACTCCGTTTATATATCGTGAACCGATGGCGAGGTCTGCACCGTTTTGGCAAGCGTTATACAGATTTATAAGGTCTTCCGGCGGGTGCGAAAAATCAGCGTCCATTTCAAAAATATAATCGTAAGATAATTTTATTGCTTCCGTGAAACCTGTTATATAAGCAGTTCCCAGTCCGAGTTTTCCTGCTCTTTGTATCAATAAAAGTTTTTCCGGAAACTCGGATTGTAATTTTTTGATAATATCCGCTGTTCCGTCGGGTGAATTATCATCAATTATAAGTACGTGAAATTCCTTATCGAAAGAAAATACTTTACGAATTATCTTCTCGATATTTTCTTTTTCTTTGTAGGTGGGTATGATTACAAGACTATCAGACATTTTTTTGTTTATCGGTAAATAGGTAAACGACCTTATGACAAAATTATTTATACATACAATATTTATAAGAACCTTATTAATAAGGCGAAAGCAAAATCATAAATCTGCAATCAAAAATAATCAATTACTTATGAGGTCAGTCTGAAAAGTATATTTTTTCGCAATCAGACCCTTAGGGTTTTAATTAAAAAACTGTAAATTAAACATTTAGATTTGTTAAATTTTGTTAAATCAAACCCTAAGG
>JAOZMN010000618.1 GCA_029934265.1 Bacteroidales bacterium | reverse complement strand
ATTTTTTATTACTAATTTAATATTCGTTTACTTACAACCGGTTATATCTGTTTCAAATAATTTGTTTACAAAAATAAACTTTTTTAAATATAAACAGAATTTTATAATAAAATATTTTAGCCTACAGATAGTATGTCTTTATACAAATAATTGTAAGGTGAAAGTTATTTGCAAGTTAAACATCTAACAACAAGTTGATTATAAAAAAGAAAAGTTTTGAAATTAAATTTCAAAACTCGACACAAATGTAAACTTTACATTACTTTAATTCTATGTAGAAATTCTTTTTTAGTTTACAGAAGTAATTTTAATATTACTTTTAGTCGCACAAACTTGCAATTTTGTCTATTTTTAATTGCTTTACTAATTCTTCCGAGCAAGAAAATTTAATTTCGTTTCTGATAAATTTATCAAAAAATACTTTTATTTTTTTATCGTACAAATTTTTATCTGTATCGAACAGATGTACTTCTATCGTTTTATTGTTTTTATCGGAAAAAGTAGGACGTATTCCGATATTCAACATTCCTTTATACAAGATTTTATCAATCTCTGCAAAAACTTTATAAACTCCGTTTTTCGGTATAAGTTTATCTTTACATGAAACCGAAAGGTTTGCGGTGGGAAATCCCAATTTCCGCCCGATATGCTCCCCTCCTACTACTTTGCCGGATATGTTGTAATTATAAGTCAAATATAAATTTGCTTTCTCTATTTCGCCATTTATAATGCAATTTCGTATTTTGGTTGAACTTACTCTTACATTATTAATCTCCAAAGGATTTATTTTACTAATATTCAAATGATTAAGCAAAAAATATTTTTTTAATTTTTCGGGATTTGTTTCTTTATCTGCTCCTATTTTATGGTCATAACCCATTATGAGCGTCTTTATTGCAAATTTTTCTTTAAGATACTTATTTACAAAACTCTCGGAGCTTAAACTTGCAAATTTTTTATCGAATTTACAAATAATAAGAATATCAACTCCGGCTTTTTCGAGAAGTTCTGTTTTTTCGTTTCGTGTGTTTAAAAGTTTCGGCGAGGCTTCGTTGGGAAAGATTATTTTGCGGGGGTGAGGGTCAAAAGTGAAAACGACGGAATAAGTCTTGTTTTTTTTTGCTTGTTCTTTCAGCTTATTTAATATTTTCAAATGCCCTGAATGTACTCCGTCAAAAGTACCGATAGTAATTGCAGCTTTTTCAAATTCGGTATTTTTCCAACTCTCTATTTCTTCAAGTTTCAGGATTTTCATGAGACCGGTATAAAAAGGGTAATTTTCGGCAATCAGACCCTTAGGGTTTTAAGTAACGACCTGTAAATTAGA
>JAOZMN010000252.1:2733-4876 GCA_029934265.1 Bacteroidales bacterium | reverse complement strand
TAATAAATAACCAAACACAAAATGTAAAAATCATTTTAAAAAAATAAATTTATTAAAAATGAAACTGAAAATTTTTATCATTTTATTTGCCGTTATTGCAATGTCCGGTTGCAAGAAGACGATTGATTTGAATTCCGATTCCTATTTTGGAGTACAAGAATTTGTTAAATCGAAGAACGCTAAAAGCAAGTGTGGAGAAAAAGCAGAATGCGAAGGAAAAACAATAAAGTTGCAAGGTATTCTTGACCCGAATAATATAAACAGGGAAACTTCCGCTTTCTTTTTAATCGACCAGGATAAGGAAAAATATACAATTTCCGTGGCAGTCGATAGTTCAATAACAACTGAAGTTTTCGACAAATTAAAAAATAAAGGAGGCTCTTTTATAAAAATAGAAGGTGTTGCCGAAGGTTTTGATATGAATTATAATTTTAGTTGCGAAAGAGGAATGGTAATTAAAATAGATAAGGCTTCAAAAGTTTTGATGTAAAAATCTGAAAAAAGTGCAGATAAATTTTGCACTTTTTTTACTTATAATTATCTGTTATATCAAGTTCTGAAAATTTTTTCTTTTTTCTTACAAAAAAATCGAAAACTATACTTTTGTTATATATTTGATTATGAGTTTTTTTATTATCGGATACAAGTAATTTTCTTTTGTAATAAGATTTCGGCAGTAAAGCATAAAATTTAAAATGTGCTTTTATAACTGCAAAGAAATTTCCGAATTTAAACGAAAGTAAATAAATCATTCCGGAAATTCCATCTAACATTAAACGTGCGAATATAATAAAAAAAACTTTATCGGAGTGTAAATTTTTATAAAGCAACAATAAATTATTTCTGAAATTAAGATATGTTTTAAAAGGATTTTCGCTTGAAAGTGTTCCTCCTCCTACATGAAATATTTCTGTTCCGGGAAAATACATAATTTTGTATCCTTTATTTTTCAATCGCCAGCATAAGTCTATTTCTTCCATGTGTGCAAAAAAATCGGTGTCCAAACCTTCTACCTGATTAAAATATTCAGCTCTTACAAACATACAAGCTCCGCTTGCCCAAAATATTTCGCTTATTTCATTATACTGATTTTTATCTTCCTCTATTTCATTTATAATTCTTCCTCTGCAAAACGGGTATCCGAATTTGTCGATAAAACCGCCTGCGGCTCCGGCATATTCAAACATATTTTTATTGTCGAAAGATTTTATTTTCGGTGCAACTCCGGCAATATTTTTATCTCCGTCCATAAATTTTATAATCGGACTTATCCAATTCGGCGTAACTTGAACATCTGAATTTAAAAGGACGTAATATTCCGCATCTATTTCGGATAAAGCAAGATTATAGCCTCCGGCAAATCCGTAATTTTTATCTAAAAGTATTAATCTTACTTCCGGAAATCGGTTTTTGAGCATCGCAACCGAACTGTCGGACGAACCGTTATCTGCTACAAATATTTCTGCGTCTTGATTTTGAGAATACTCGATAATCGTCGGTAAAAATTTCGATAAAAATTTTTCTCCGTTCCAATTAAGTATAACTACTGCTGTTTTTATTTTATTTATCATAAAATTGGTAAAAATTTCACAAACAACATATTTAGTGCCTGACCGAAAATTCTGTACTTCTTGTTATACTTACTTTTACGGCAAATTTAATCCTTGAATGTAATGTTATTTTATAGTCATTTCCGGTCATTGGGTAACAAATATTCAATGACTATGAAGTAAATGACAATTATTGACTACAAAATGACAAAAGATACAAAACTTGAATTTCATTTAAAAACCTGAACAGTAGATATTTTATAGTTTTCGTCCAAATATTAAATATAATCAAACATACCGTTTAAAACAGCACGCATAAATAATATAAAAAGAACAGGTATCAGAACAATCGTTACAGATGAAATTATTATACCGGCAATGGCAAATCCTTTGCCGGTATATGTTTCGGGTGGTGCTTTGTTTATCTCTCTTAGTCCTAAAATGCTGAAAATAAGTCCTGCCAATGTAAAAGGAAAAAAGCCTCCGTTTATGCTCAATAGAAATCCGACTCCGGCTTTGACATTTAATTTTTCGATAAAATAGATAAATTTTCCTATCTTGCTTATTGGTTTGATTTCTTTGTCGGGTATGGT
>JAOZMN010000252.1:0-2723 GCA_029934265.1 Bacteroidales bacterium | reverse complement strand
ATTTTCAAAACGGCAATGCACCGAATATTAATTCCGGCAACGGCAATTATCGGGGCAATTATTATAGTAATAAGCGATATAATATCACAACTTCCCGGTTTTACCGGAACTTTACCGTTAAATTCGGTAACAGCAATTATCGGTATTCCGTTTGTTTTTATGATAATTTTGAAATCAAAAATATGATTATCAGTTATCAGTTATCAATTTACAATTTTGAGTTCAGTCTAAAAAGTAGATTTTCTCGAAATCAGACCCTTAGGGTTTTAAGTAATAAGCTGTAAATCAAACATTTATATTTGTTAAATTTTATTAAATCAAACCCTAAGGGTCTTTTTATATCGAACTCAATTTTATATATGAAAAAGCAAATAATAATATTGATATTAATATTTTTTTCGATGAGCGTAACGGCTCAAAATGAAAGTCGTCTCGCTACGGAATATTACAATAGTAAGGAATACGATAAGGCGGAAATTTTATATCTTAAATTATATAAAAAAACAAATGCAAAAATATATTATAATTATTATGTAAATTGTCTTATCGAACAAGAAAAATATGAAATTGCAGAAAAATCCGTAAAAAAACAGATAAAAAAACATAGAGACGATTTGGGTTTTTATGTCGATTTGGGATATTTATACAAAAGGCAGGACAAACTCGAAGAAGCAAACAAACAATACGAAAAAGCTATCAATAAATTGACAGCTGTGCAGTCGCAAGTACTCGGACTTGCAGGCAGTTTCAATACTCGAAGGGAATATGAATATTCCGCAGAAGTATATCTCAAAGCAAGATACCTTACCGGAAATCCGTATCATAATGAACTTGCAAATTTGTATGCGGCACAAAGAAAATATCCCGAAATGATAGAGGAATATCTCGAATTAATCGGAATTAACAGTCGGAATACGGTAAATGCACAAAATCGCATGAAATATTTTGTGGCAAACGATATTAATAATGAATTTTATGAAGCCTTAAAAACTGCTTTGCTTAAAAAAATACAAAAAAAACAAAGAATAACAGTATATAATGAAATGTTGATATGGCTTTTTGTTCAGAAAAAAGATTTTAATAACGCTCTGTTGCAGGCAAAGGCATTAGATAAAAGACAGCACGAGACAGGAAAACGAGTTTTTGACATCGCACAAGTTGCAAAGCAAAATAATGAATTTCAAATTGCAGAAGAAGCATATAAATATGTCATTACAAAAGGCATAAACAAACCTTTTTATTATAAAGCAAGGTTCGGACTTTTGAATGTTTTATATACAAGGGTGGTAAATGGCGAAGTTAAAACTCACGAGCAAATTGTCGCACTCGAAAATGAATATAAACTTACCGTTAAAGAACTCGGCACAAGTACACGTACAATAAATATCATAAAAGACCTTGCACATTTGCAGGCTTTTTATCTTAATAAGCCGGAAGAAGCTACCGAACTGTTGGAAAGCGTAATTGCAGTCAGGGGATTGCCGAAAAATTTGGTTGCATTTTGCAAAATCGAGCTTGGCGATATTTTGGTACTTCAAAACGATTTATGGTCGGCATCGCTAATTTACGGACAAGCCGAAAAAAACAACAAAGGAACACTTGTTGCCGATAACGCAAAACTTAAAAAAGCAAAACTTGCATTTTATTTGGAAGATTTTCAATGGGCAAAAGCTCAATTAGATGCCTTAAAATCAAGTAGTTCAAAACTTGTAGCAAATGATGCGCTTTTATTTTCCTTGCTCATAGGCGATAATACCGAAGAAGATACAATTCTTACCGAAATGAAAATATACGCAAGGGCGGAATTACTTGTGTTCCAAAATAAAAAAGAAAAAGCACTTTTGGCATTAGATACAATTATAACAAAATATCCGACTCATTCACTTGTCGATGAGGCATATATGCTTAAAGCAAAAATTTATGAAGAAAATAAAGAATATCAAAAAGCCGTAGAAACTTATACTAAAATTACAGATGATTATCCCGACCAAATATTAGCAGACGAAGCCGTTTTTAAACTTGCAAATTTGTATTACGAAAAATTAAACGACAAAGAAAAAGCAGGAGAGTTGTATAAAAAACTTTTACTTGAATATACCGACAGCATACACGTTACACAAGCGAGAAAAAGATTTCGAGAAATTCGAGACGGGGTTTAGAAAGAACAAATAACAATGAACAATTTACAATGAATATTTTTACGATAGTAAAACTTGACAGCAGATAATTATACCGCAAACTGTATAAAATTTCAAAAAAAATATTTTCAAAAAAAATATTTTCAAAAAAAGCATAAAAGTTTTTTGTATTTCAAAAAAATAATATGATATTTGCAGGCTCAAAATGGTGATTGTAGCTCAGTTGGTTAGAGCATCGGATTGTGGTTCCGAGGGTCGTGGGTTCAAATCCCATCATTCACCCTGAATAAAAGCCTTGTCGTTTTCTCGGCGAGGCTTTTTTTAGATATTTAAAACGGTAAATATAACAGCTTGCCAATTAGATTGTTATATAAATGTTCATGTAAAAAAGTATTGAATATTTGAATTATTCACTGCTCACTGCTCACTGTTCACTGTTCACTGTAAACTGATAAATGTACGATATTATCGGCGACATACACGGATATAATAAAACTTTGGAATTATTGTTGCAAAAACTTGGTTACAATAATTCCAAAGGATATTTTTTGCTCTGATTTCCGCTATTTCTGGTTTTGGATTTGT
>JAOZMN010000251.1:4665-4877 GCA_029934265.1 Bacteroidales bacterium | reverse complement strand
AGTCCGAAATTTAGAACATTTTTCATCAACGGGAGAAAATTCAAAATCGCTTCTCGACATTATCGACAACACAAAAACACCACCGGGTTCACGTCTTTTAAGGCGTTGGCTTGCCTTGCCTCTCAAAAATTTGCAATTAATCAACCAAAGGCATGAAATTGTCGGAAAATTTTATAAAGACAAAGAACTGGCAGAAAATATAAGCAAACTTC